>CBHXZU010000105.1:0-11943 GCA_966125105.1 uncultured Prosthecobacter sp. | reverse complement strand
TGGCGTTCACCTGTGCACTTGTGGCGTTCACCTGTGCACCTGTGGCGTTCACCTGGGCACCTGTGGCGTTCACCTGTGCACCTGTGGCGTTCGCCTGCGCACCTGTGGCGTTCGCCTGTGCACCTGTGGCGTTCGCCTGTGCACCTGTGGCGTTCGCCTGCGCACCTGTGGCGTTCGCCTGCGCACCTGTGGCGTTCACCTGCGCACCTGTGGCGTTCGCCTGCGCACCTGTGCTGATCGAAAATCAACCTGTGCCGATTGCCGTGGCCGCGGGGATCCCCCGGGCCGCGCAAGGCGCGCCAAATCGTTCGCTACTTCACCGCCGCCCACACGCGGTGCACGTCGTCGTGGTCTTCGAGCGATTGCAGGAACTCGCCGACCTCGGCCAGTTGCGCCTCGGAAAGATCGGGAAAGTTCTTCGCGACATAGCCAATTTCGCTCGTCACCACCGACCAGCCATTCGACGAAAGCCACTTCGACACAGGCGCGGTCGCCTTCGTGTCCGTGATGAAACGAGCGCCCTTGCGGTCCGCCGGGATGTCGTCGTTTTGATCGTGCGTGAGCGGCAGCACTTCATTGGCGCCCGCTTCAATCGCGGCTTCCTCGGGGTCAATGTTCGCGTCCGCGTGATGCGCTTCCACGAGTCCGACGTGATCGAACAGAAACTTGTTGCTGCCCGGCGCACCGAGCTGGCCCTTCTTGAAAAGCACGCGGATCTCCGGCGCCGTGCGGTTGTTGTTGTCCGTCAGCACTTCCACGATGAGCGGCACCTTGTGGGGCGCGTAACCTTCGAACGTCACGTGCTCCATTACCATCTTCTCGTCGCCCGTGCCGGCGCCCTTCTTGATGGCGCGCTCGATGGCATCACGGGTCACCGAGGCTTTGCGGGCCTTTTCCACCGCGGCGAAAAGTCGGGCGTTCGCATCGGGATCAGGGCCGCCAAGCTTCGCCGCGACGGCGATTTCCTTCACCAGTTTGCCGACGACCTGACCCTTTTTCAGGTTCGCGACTTCACGTTTTGCTTGGAGCCATTGACGTCCCATAAAGTTTTACTAGCTGGCAGCATTGGCCCCCGCAAGGGCTCCGCGCAAGTCTGCGACGAGCCCATCCACGTCCGAGATATCCGTATCCCAAGAGCACATGAAGCGGCAACCGCCCGCGCCGATGAAGGTGTAGAATAGCCAGCCCTTCGCGCGCAGCGCTTCAATCGCGGGGAGCGGCAGCTCGGCAAAAACCGCATTCGCCTGCCGCGGAAAAAGCAACTTCACGCCCGGCAGTTCTGTAATTGCGGCTTCGAGACGCTGGGCCATCGAGTTTGCCTTGGCCGCATGCTTTAGCCAGGCACCATCGCGCAGCATTCCCACCCAGCTTGCGCTGAGGAAACGCATCTTGCTCGCGAGCTGGCCCGCCTGCTTGCACCGCCACTCGAACTCCCGCGCCATCTCGCGGTTGAAGAAAACGACGGCCTCGCCCACGGCCATGCCCTGTTTGGTTCCGCCGAAGCAGAGAACGTCGACACCCGCCTGCCAGGTAATCTCCTTTGGACTGCAACCAAGTGAGGCGACTGCGTTCGCAAAGCGAGCGCCGTCCATGTGCAGCTTCAATCCCAGCGATTTGGTCCTCGCCCAGATCGCCTTGAGTTCGGATGTCGTGTAGGTCGTGCCGACCTCCGTCGCCTGCGTGATGCTCACCGCGCGCGGCTTCGGAAAATGCAGGTCCGTCCGCTTCTTCACCACGCGATCGATCGAAGCTGGATCCAGCTTTCCATTCTCGCCCGGGACGAGGAGTACCTTCGTCCCGTTGCTGAAAAACTCCGGCGCGCCGCATTCATCCGTCTCCACGTGCGCGAGCTCGTGACAGATAATGCTGTGATAACTTTGGCAGCAGCTCGCCAGCGCGAGTGAGTTTGCGGCCGTTCCGTTGAAGACGAAAAAGACATCGCACTCCGTCTCGAAGACCTCGCGAATCATGTCGGAGGCCTTCGCCGTCCACGGATCATCGCCGTACGCGGGAACGTGCCCATGCCGCGCTTCCTCGAGCGCCGCCCATGCTTCCGGCGTGCACCCGGCGTAGTTGTCGCTCGCGAAATGACGTCGATTCATGGCGTACTGTGCCCAGGCTTAACGCTTCTTTTTGCGGGGCGGAGCCGGCGCGGTAGTTGTCGTCGTGACGGTCGTCTTCACCTTCTCGACCGTCTTGCCATCTCCTGGACCGCCGATCGTGATGTTCAGATTCTCGAGCACCGTCCCCGTCGCCAGCCAGAGTTGCGTGATGCTTTTATTCAGATCCGAGACCGCCAACAATTCACGCGTCCGCGCATCATAAAGGCGGCGCTGTTGCTCGATAAGATCCCAGTTGCTGATCAGGTTTTCTTCCATCCGTCGGATACCAACGCGCACCGTCTCGGCCGCCATGCTCGTGGTCAGCCGAGCGGTATCCAGCCGCTGTTGGCTGGTGTTGATATTCTTAATTGCCTTCTCCACACCGAGCCCGACTTCCAACTCCGCCGCTTTCACCCTGAGAATCGCTTGTTCCTTGCGAGCCTTTGCCGCGTCCAGCTGGGCTCGGGGCTGAATTCCACCCAACGGGAAGCCGCCAGTAATGCCGATTTGCCAACTAGGCGCCTGGCTTTCCATCATTTGCCCGTACGCGGACGGGTAGCTCGAGTCGAGGCCAGCCCAGCCGTAGCTGCCCACCACATCAACCTGCGGGTACAATTGATTACGCGCGAACTTGATCCGGACGTCCTCCGCTTCGGCAGCGAGGATTGCGGCCTTGTAATCGCACCGATTCTGGTAGGCGATCGCAAGCAGCTGATCTCGGCTCAAGGTAGGCACTTTTAGGGAAGGTATCTGTTTCGGCAAATAGACGTGGCGATCCTGCGCCTCGAAGCCCGGCAGCACGAGTCGCTTCATGAGATATTGCGAATCGAGAAGCTGGCTTTTCGCAAAGATCAGGGCTTCGCGATCAGTGGAAAGCTGCACTTGCGCCTGCTTCACCTCGTACGGCGAAGACAAACCCAGCTCGTTTCTCCGCTGGTTATACGCCACCAAGCGCAGGGTCGCCGTAATCGCGTCCCCTTTGTTCTGCAGGTCCGAAAGACCAAAGATCATCTCATAGTATGTCGCGACTACGTTTGCTAACGTCGCCTCGATGCGGAACTTCCACGTCAGCTCCTGCGCTTCGCGATTTTTTCGCGTAATGCGCAGCTCCGCGAGATTCGCGGCGAACCCAAAGTCCTTGAGTAGCGGCTGCCGAAACTCGAGGCTCGTATTCGCAATGTAGCTTGGCTCCGGGTTTCGCGTGTCCCCTTCAAAGGTGCTGCGGAACTTTGTCATCCGCGCGCTCGCCCTTAATACCGTTCCGATCGGCGTTCGCGCCTGCAGCGACACTTCGCCACGATCCGATTCTTGTTCGAATATGATTCGGTCACGACCGGTTGCTTCGAACTGCAGCGGTGTCGTGTCGAATTGCTGGAGCGGTCTTCCGAGCGCTTGCAGAATCGCGTTGGTGAACTGCTGATTCGCGAGCGTGTTCTGGTTGATCGCATTGATCTGCGCTTCAACCGCCTGTAACTGGGCAACAGCGTCTGCCGAGTTAATATTTTGCCGATCATCCGGGGTGAGGGTCTTCGAGCGCAGGACACTGAAACTGAACACGGGATCGAATGCGCCGTAGGCGTTACGGACGCGCGTCTCTTCGAGCGTGATGCCCGCTTTCTCCACGCGAGTTTCGAGGTTCTGCTGCAGAGCCGTGCGGATCGCGTCATCCAGAGAAAGCGTATAAACGTCCGAGCCCGGTCCGAAGAAGCCCTTCGTCGTCGCCGTCGGCTGCTTCTCGATGACCCTCGGTTTTGGAGCCCTCGCCTCAATATCGTCCGCGTCGCTACCAGGAAGCGCTTTTAGATCCTCAATCGCAGGATCCGCGGGAGGCGTTACGTTCTCGATCGTCGGCGGAGCGACTTTCGGCGGAGCAAACTCGGGCGCTTTCTGCTCGGGGGCGGCCTGGCCCTGCCCCCACAGAGGCGCGACGAGAGCAAGAGTGATCAGTGGGGCGATCCAGCGGTTGGGCATTAGAAACGGTAATCGAGGCTGATGAGATCGGTGAACCACTGCAACACGATCTTGCCATAAAGGCGTTTCCCCGTGTCCACCCTCGCGCGCATGGTCATTCCGTAGCGAAGTTTCCTCTCTGGATTCGCGAGCTCCACGGTGACGACGTACGTGTGCTCGAGGAGTTTCTCCTTTCCTGTGGCGGGATCATGGAAAGTGGGAACATCGCCGCCGCGCATTTGGCTAAACGCCGCCGGGAAGTTCTCCGCCTCCAGTTGCAGTGGCTCGTCCAGCACCCGCCCGTTGAACGTCAGGCCTGGATAAGCATCTGCCATCAGCGTCACTGGATTCCCTGGGCGCACGTAGCGAACTTCTTTCTCACTGAGCGGAATCCGAATCCGCATTGGATCGAGGGAGCCAATCTCGCAGAGCGCGTCCTGCGGCGGGCGAAGGAGCATCCCAATGCGATGATTCAGGTCCCTGGTTAAAACGACCCCGGTTGTTTTAGCCCGCAACTCGAGTTGCTCGACGTCCCGCTTCGTTTTTTCGAGCACCGCCTTCGCGCCCTCCCGCATGGCTTCGAGCTGCTGAATCTCGTCGGTCTTGCCGATGCCAATGGCTGCTTTCAAGCCGAGTTCGTAGCGCTGCACATCGAGCTGAGCGATGGCGTATTTTTCTTCGATTTCGCGGTTCTCGAGACGCGCCAGCAGTGTCCCCGGTTTCACCTCGTCTCCCTCCTTCACGAAGATTTCCTTCACAAACCCCGCTGCTTCGGGATGGACGATCTCCGGCTCGGCGAGCTCCACGGCGCTATGCCGGCTGACTTCCTTGGTCACTGGCACGAAGCAAAAGCCGATGAAGGCGGCCAGCGGGATGCCAAACATAGTCCCGATGCGCGGCCAACGACCCCCGCGCTTGAGATCTTCCTTCGTCAAATTGAGCTGCTTCACGAAATGCCACAGTGGCACGACCACCCATCCCGTCAAAGCAAGGAACGCAAACCAATCGGTCAAACCCTCCAATCCCAGGGGTTCCAGGTGCGGGCGCATCCAAACGATCAGTTTGTAAATGACGTAGTAGCCGTAGAGCCACGATAGCACCGCGTAGGTGTAAAAGAGGCCCAGCCGTTTCTTCGGCAGCGGCATCCTGGCCAGGACGCTCTCCTTATTGCTGCTCCCGAAGAGCCACTTCGTGATCTTATGCTGAATGAGCGCGCGAGATTTCTGCTGAAGGTTCGGCGTCTCGATCAGGTCGATCATGATGTAGTAGCCGTCGAACCGCATCAGCGGATTCGCGTTGAACAGGATCGTGCTGACGCTCGCGATGACGATGATGTTGAAGAGGAAATCCTTGAACCACCCCGGCTGGACGACCGCCCAAAGGAAGGCCGCGAAAGCCGCGAAGATCAGCTCCACGTAGATCCCGGCGAAGGACACCAGCATGCGGTGCCGACGATCGGGCATCGTCCACGAGTCGCTCACGTTCACGAAAAAGTAGGGCGTGAACACCATGCTCATGAAGCCCACCTCGTGCACCTCGCCGCCGAAATGTTTGCAAGTGAGACCGTGGCCGAGCTCGTGGATGCTCTTGAGCACGATCGTGGTGACCCACATGAGCGCCAGATTGTGCCAGTTGAAGAGATTCGCCAACGCCTGCTCGAAACCTTCCGCCTGCGTGAGGAAAACAATCGCGCCGAGCGCGATGATCACCCACGAGATCCAGAACGTTTGCTTGGTCCAAATCCACCAGAGCGGCTTCGCCATTTTCCCGAAGATCCGGTCCGGATCGAAAAGCGACCTGCGGAAAAAGAAAACATTGTTGGTGAACGCGTAAAGCCCGCCCTTTTTCTTCTGCTTCTTTGACGCCTCCATGCGGGCCTTCATGCGTTGGCCCTGCACATTCAGAAATTGGAGCAGCGCGAGGTCGTTCGCGAACTTCAGCACGCGCTCATTTAATTCCTCCGCAGTATAATCCAGGCGCAAGTGCGGATGCTGCAGCACCCATTTGTCGCGGATCTGGCCGAAGTTGCGCTGCCCATCGAAGAGCACCGCGAGGTCATAATCCTCCGCGGTCAGCCGGAAGTACTGCAGCGAAACCGGGTCTTTAACGACGTAGTAGGTCCGCCCCTCGAACTTCTGCTTGTTGATGATCAGGTCACCCCGCAACGCCGGGAGTACCACAGATTCCTGTGGCGGCGCAGCTTTTGGCTGCTCGACGACGGCGGGCGCGAGTGCGGGCATCCTAAAATTCGGCGAGGCCGTTCATGCCCGGCGCGATCTTGAAATCGCGATTGTCGATTTCCACCCACACCTGGACCAAACCGGAAGTCGCATCGTTTCGCGGGTCAATGAACGTGATCTTACCTGGAAACGTCGCGCCGTTCAGCTGCGGGATCTTCACCTGCACCGCAGCGTCTTTCTTTAGCGAAGGGCGCAGGTTGGGCTGCAGGTAGAAGCGGACGTTCACCTTGTCGAGGTTCACGATGTCCACGAGCTTCTCCTCGCGCGCCACCGTTTCGCCTGCCTCTTTGTATTTCTTCACCACGGTCCCGCTCAGCGGGGCGAGCACGGTCTTCTCACGGAGCGCGATCTTCTTCGCTTCGAGTTGCAATTGCGCCAGTTCGAGGTCCGTCTTCGCCTCAAGTGCCTGCTCCTCGCTGCCCATCTCTTCCTTGAAGAGCCGCTGCTTCCCGCGCGCGATGAACTTCTTTAGGTCGATCAGCTTCTCGCTCAACTTGACGTCGAGTTCCTCGCGTTCCCGGCGGAGTTCCACGATGACGTCGCCCTCCTTGACCACGTCACCTTCGCGGACGTGCACTTTGATGATGATTTCCTGCAACGCGGGTGAGCTGACACTCGCTTGTTTGTTCGGAAACACGACGCCCTGGAAACTCTCGGCCCACCCTCCGGCAGCGCCCATGGCGAGCATCGCGATGATGGTAAAATAGCTTTTCATAAGTTGATTCGTTGTTGGGCTACCAAACCCACTTGAGGCGGAACCACTGCACCACCCGTTCACCCCAGAGGAGGATCAGCGGTTTTCGCCCGATCCTGATGCTGGCCCGTCCGGTAAGATCCGGACGAAAGCCGCGCCGCACTTCTTCGGGCGCGTTCACTTCGGGCAGCGTGAGGATGAAGGCGTTTTCCTTCACCGCGTTCTCCCGCTCGTGCGGGTAGGCGATCTGGCTTAATTGCGACTTATCGACGATCTTACCGCTCAGCTCCGTCTGGTTGTGCGTGTAGAGAATAAAGCGCACGTCGACGCTGCCCTTCTCTTTGAAGAGCTTCTCCACTTTACCGACTTCCTTTTCGTGAATGTGCACCAGGACGTTCCATGCGTCTCCAGTCCCTACGACGGCGAAGTCGGAGCCCGCGTTCAAAAAGACACCTTGCAGGAGCTCGATGTCCTTGGTGAGGAGCGTGCCGTCGATCGGTGAACGGAGCGTCGCGGCTGCGATGTCCCGCTCGAGGCGTTTGATCTTCTGCTCCGCGGCTCGCACCTTGGTCAGCGCGATCTGCTCGCTCGCAGGATCATTGAGACCGCGATACTTCTGGACCTCGGCGTTTGCGGCCAGCGCCTCCTCACGAGAGTGAGCCAGCTCGGCATCGAGTGCAGACGTTTCAAGCTTCGCAATCGGATCGCCCGCTTTGAGCTTCTGCCCTTCACGCGCAATCACCTTTTCCACGCGGCCGGGCACTTCCGGCACGACTTTCACCCGTTGCTTCGGCACCAGGGTGCAGTCGCTCTCCACCTCTTCCATCCAGGGGAAGAGTAGCACTCCAAGGATGAGAGCGAGCCACACAATGAGCTTGAAGAGATACCGCCCCCGACGGCTTCCCGTCACACCACGCTTCACCTCCCGCAGCCGCTTCGATGCAAAAAGCATGGGCAGTTCGCGGTAATCCAACGCTGCTTTCAGCGCTCGGCCGGTATTTCCGGAAATCCATTCCGCGAGCCGATGATTGCCTGGCAATTCCTTTGCACCTGCTGGCGCATTGAAGAATCCGACCGCTGAACTCTCCGCGAGCAGGGCGCCGATCACGTTCTTGTCTGGGTCGAGCACTTGGGAAATCAGGAGCGAGTCCGCCTGGCTCATCTCGAAGAAGGCCGCGTCCACGATTTGAGTGTCGCCATGAGGGCGAAGCACAAGAGCCCGGTCTTCCGGCACCGTGCCTTCACCTTCCGCGAGAGCGAGCAGCTCCTTCTTGTTGATCGCAAATACCCTTGCTTTCAGGTCTGCCACGGCGGCGCCATCCGGCTTGAACGGCATCGGTTCCGTCGGGGTGTGAGCCGTGACGAACGCCGTGAGCGTCTTCACCATCGTGCTCTTCTTCTCGACGACCTCCTGGCCCGAAATCGCCATCGTTTCCCAGTGCCCTCCCCGCAGTCTCAGCAGCGCGCAGCGGTCGCAGGCGATCAGGTCGCGGCCATAATTCACGGTCAGCTTCGCGACTTCCAGGGGTTCGAGCGTGCCGGTGATGTCCGAAACGAACTTCAGCAGATGCTGGAGCCGCTGATTTTCCACCACCATGTTCCCCATCCGGCGCGTCTGGAAATGCTGCTCCGCATGCGTGGCAATCTGCGCGAGAAACGTGGCAAACTCCGCGTAGTTCTCCTTGGTTACGTAGGGCTGCAGCCACACCTGCAAAACGCCCAAAACCTGTTCCTTCAGGAAGAGCGGCACCTGCACGAAAGGATACGGAGCCTTGTTTGCCGCGCCGCCCGCCGGCTGGGACATTTGCGCGAGCTGGGCTTGCACGGATCCCGGCGCGCCAGCCGCAGCTTCAGCGGCAATGATGTACGGCTTCTTGGTCTGGACCACCTCCGCCAAGGCGCGCAACAACAGCGTTCGCTGCTGCTCATCTGCCTGGAACATCGAGGATTCCAACTCAACGGCGGCCGCGAGCTGGAACTCGCTCTTTCCGTCGGCCGTACGCTGGCCCACCAACCAGACGGCGCCACCGCGACCGTCGCACGCCGCCACGGCGCGAGTGAGGAATTGCTGGTAGAATTCCTCCGACCGCATGTCTCCCTTGCTCAAGGTGGAGATCTCATCGACGAGCCTTTGGATGCGCACGCGCGCGGCTTCTACAGTTTGCGGTTGGGACATTTGAGACCGGGCAACTTAGGCCTGCGACTTCATTCGGCAAGGCAAGACCCCGGCACAGGGATACGTGAACCCTGGCCGGGGAATTAGATGACCTGCCGCAACTTGCGCGGCTTTCCTATTACGGATGAGAGGCCTTACTTGGCTCCCTTACTTGGCCCCTTTTGGCGCGTAACCCGCTGCGGGTTTCCCATCTTCACCGAGTTTGCCGGTGGCCCAGAGCAGGCCATTCGCAACGAGGTCCAGGTATTTTGCGTCCGACACCGTGGTGTTGTTGTGCGCCAGGGTCGTGGAGAAGACGCGGGTCTTTTTCGGTCCGTACTCGTGGGTCCACACGATCACCGTGTCGTTCTGGTTCGGCTTGTCGCCGGCGTCCTGCTTACCGCGGGCGAGCGGCTTGGCGGTGTCGTAGACGCGGATGTTGTTATAAAGCTCCTCGTTTCCGGTCACCCAGCCCGCGATGCTCTTCGTGACGGGGTTCTTCTCATCCAAGACGGTAATCGTGATGGGCTTCTGCGGTCCGTGGCCGCTGGATTGAAGGCCCAAGTAGTCGAACCAAAGTGCTTCGGGTGTGCCACTGGTCTGCGGCTTGCCAGGATTGCCCACACGGTAGCAGTGCATCGCGCAGTGGAGGTTCAGCGCAGGGATGCCGTCCTTGTGCGGAGCGAGCACGCCTTCCACGATCTTGGGATCCTTGATGTCGGCGGCACATTCATCGTGGATCACGACGTCATAGCCCTTCGCGTAATCCGGGTTGCCGAGGATCGCGAGCGGCGGCTTGGTGCTCTTGTCGTCGGTGTGAACCTGGTCCACCACGGCATTTACGCGCTCTTCGATCCCCTTCTTCAGAATGTCCTTCTGCTTGGCGTAGTCATGGCAGCAACCGCCGGTGATGAGCAGGACCTTGAGAGGCTTGGCCTCCTGCGCGAACATCGGGAAGGCAGCGAAGGCAAGAAGGGTGGAAAGGATGAGACGTTTCATGGCAGAGAGCGGCGATTAGGCAGACGTGTGCTGAGGAGCAATCACGGAATTGCGGAAAGCTTTGGGGCGGCGGCAACAAAGCTCGACGCATCGACCTCAGCAGAGGCGCAATTTATCAGCGCAGCTTATCCATCGCCCCGCACAACTGGCGGTTTGATTAGCACAACTGATAGATTGGGCGCGTAGGTTGCCCTTCCGTTCTCGCAAGTGCTCTTCTTTTGCGCGCGATTGCTCTTCTCGCATGCGCAGATCGTCTTCTCGCCCGCGCAAATGCGCTATTCGCTCCCGCAGGTCGGCAACTCCGTCACGCAAGCGCGCATTTCCGCCGCGCAAGTGCGCTGCATGCTTCCACAAGTGCTCGTCTCCGTCGCGCACGTGCGCTTCTCCGTGCCGCAAGTGCCCTGCACTTGTTGGGCGGTGGAAAATCTCATCCCATGAGTGCGCTATTTCACTCTGCGAGTGCGCTATTTCACCCTGCGAGTGCGCTATTCCATGCCGTGAGTGCCCTATTCCATCCCGTGAGTGCCCTATTCCATCCCGGAAGTGCACTTCTCGCCTCCGCGAGTGCACTTCTCGGCCGCGCAGGTGGTCTAATCGCTCGCGCAAGTGCCCTGCACGGGTTCTGCAGTAGAAAATTCATCCCGCCGGCGCCCCGATCCGGCTGCGCAAGTGCCCTATTCGGTCCCGCAGGAAAAAAAAGGGCGACCGGACGGTCGCCCCTTTTGAAAATCACTGAATGGTCCGCGTTGCGAACTCGAAAGCCTACTTCTTCCCTTCCTCGTTCAGCTTCTCGGTGACGGCCGCATAGAGCTCGTCATAAAGCGCCGAGTCCGTCTTCAGCAGCTCCTTCGCCGCGTCGCGGCCCTGCGCGAGCTGGTTGCCCTTGTAGCTGAGCCAGGAGCCGCGCTTCTCCACGATGCCCTTCTCCAGCGCCAGATCCAGCAGCGCGCCGGTGTTGCTGATGCCCTCATTATACATGATGTCGAACTCCGCTTCCGTGAATGGCGGGGCGATCTTGTTCTTCACCAGTTTGATCTTCGTGCGATTGCCCGTGACCGTGCCGTCGCTCGTCTTGATCGCGCCGATGCGGCGGATGTCCACCCGCACGCTGGCGTAAAACTTCAGCGCCTTGCCGCCAGGGGTCGTCTCGGGGTTGCCAAACATCACGCCGATCTTCTCGCGGATCTGGTTCGTGAAAATGCAGATCGTGCGGGCTTTCGCGATCAGCGCCGTCAGCTTCCGGAGCGCTGCGCTCATGAGGCGCGCCTGGGCGCCCACGGTGCTGTCGCCGATTTCGCCCTCGAGTTCCTGCTTGGTGACCAGCGCGGCCACCGAGTCGACCACGATCACGTCCAGTGCATTGCTTCGCACCAGCGTCTCGCAAATCCGCAGGGCTTCTTCACCCGAGCTCGGCTGGGAAACGAGGAGATCGTCGAGATTCACCCCGAGTTTTTTGGCGTATTGCGGATCGAGGGCGTGCTCCACGTCGATGAACGCCGCCAGTCCGCCGCGCTTCTGCGCCTGGGCAATTGCCGTCAGAGTCAGGGTCGTTTTGCCCGAGGATTCCGGGCCGAAAATCTCCACCACGCGGCCGCGGGGAAACCCGCCGGCGCCGAGCGCGCGATCGATCAAAATGTTGCCCGTGGGGATGACCTCCACGTCCATCTGCTGCGAATCGCCGAGACGCATGATGGCGCCCTCTCCATATTCCTTGGCGATCGTCTGGAGCACCAGATCGAGGTTCTTATTACGGGCGGCGGCTACTTTGCTTTCTTCGTTATCAGCGGACTTGGCCATGGCGGG
>CBHXZU010000104.1:0-11994 GCA_966125105.1 uncultured Prosthecobacter sp. | reverse complement strand
CCTTGCCGGACGGGAGTTTCGAAACCAACCGGAGCGAGACGGTCAAGCCCTCCAGTTGATAATGCGGGCGAAGGAAGAACTTCGAAGTGTAATAGCCTGGATTTCCTTCCACTTCTTCCACCACGACTTCCGCAGCGGCCAGCGGCCTGCGGGCCTTTTCTGCGTCACCAGCATTCTCACTCGCCACGCAGAATTGCTGAATCCACTTATTCAGCCACGATTCCATTTCGCTACGCTCTTTGAAGCTGCCGATCTTATCGCGAACCATGCACTTCAGGAAGTGAGCGAACCGGCAGGTTGCAAACAGGTAGGGCAACCGAGCCGCAAGGTTTGCGTTGGCCGTGGCATCTGGATCGTCGTATTCCTGCGGTTTTTGCAGGGACTGCGCCCCGACGAACACGGCATAATCCGTATTCTTCCAGTGCGACAACGGCATGAAACCGTTCTTCGCCAACTCTGCTTCGCGACGGTCCGTGATGGCGATTTCGGTCGGACACTTCATGTCGACGCCGCCATCATCCGTGGGGAAGGTATGCACAGGCAGGCCGTCCACCATGCCGCCACTTTCGACGCCGCGAATGCACGCGCACCATCCGTAGAGTTTGAACGCGCGGGTAATATTCACGCCCATGGCATAAGCCGAATTCATCCAGCAATATTTGCCGTGATCGGCGCCATCCGTGTCTTCCTCGAAGGCAAACTCCTCAACCGGGTTTGTGCGGGAGCCGTAAGGCATGCGCGCAAGCACGCGAGGCATGGTCAAGCCGAGGTAACGCGCATCTTCCGAAGCGCGAAGCGAACGCCATGCCGCGTACTCGGGCGTCTGGAAGATCTTTGTGAGATCGCGCGGGTTGCTAAGTTCCTGCCACGAATCCATGTTCGTGACGCTCGGAGCCGCGGCCGTGATGAACGGGCAGTGCGCCGCAGCAGAGATCTGGGCGATGCTTTGCAGCATTTCCACATCAGGTGCCGAGTGATCGAATTGATAGTCACCGATCAAACAGCCGTAAGGCTCGCCGCCAGGCGTGCCGAATTCGTCTTCGTAGATTTTCTTGAAGATCGGACTCTGGTCCCAAGCCGTGCCCTTGAACTTCTTCAGGGTCTTGGCCGCATCCTTCTTCGAAATATTCATGACACGGATCTTCAGCTTCTCGTCGGTCTCCGTGTTATTAACCAAGTGATGCAATCCGCGCCACGCGCCCTCGAGAGCCTTGAAGTCCTCGTGGTGAATAATCTTGTTCACCTGCTCGCTCAACTTGCGGTCGAGTTCGCCGATCATTGCCTTGATTGATGCAATGACGTCGTCGCCGATCAGGCGCGTGCTCCCCAGCGCTTGCTCAGCCAGGGTCTTCACTGCGGAATGAACCGCGCTCTTCGCAGATTCCGTCTTCGGCTTGAATTGCGTATTTAGAAGCGACTCAAATTCGTTGAGCTCTTCCGTTGCGGCTGGCGCCGCGGCTTGCGCCTGAAGGTTAGTATCGGCCATAAATCAAGATAAGTAGGATTTACTGCGGGGTCTCAGGCTTGGGCGCGGACGCCAGTGTCTTTAGCAGGTTAGGATCCTGCAGCAACTTGCCTAGCAACTCTTCAGCGCCGGACTTGCCGTCCATGTAAGTTAGCAAGTTAGACAACTCGTTGCGCGCAGTGAGAAGTTGATTCAACGCATCAACCTTTTTGGCAACCGCCGCCGGCGAGAAATCCTCCATCTTCTCGAATGTCAAATCCACGCTGATATTGCCTTCTCCAGTCAGCACATTCGGAACCTGGAAGGCTACGCGCGGCTTGTAAGCCTTGAGACGATCATCGAAGTTATCGACGTCGATCTCGAGAAACTTGCGCTGATCGACCGCCGGGAGCGCCTCCGCAGGCTTACCTGACAGATCAGCCATAACTCCCATCACAAACGGGAGCTCAACTTTTTTTTGCGCACCGTAAAGCTCCACATCGTATTCGATTTGAACTCGTGGGGCTCGATTCCGGGCGATGAACTTTTGACTGCTCGCTTTGGCCATTTTGTTGGGTTATCTAGTGAAAATCTCGGAGGGCAAGAGGATACACGCCTAAGCTGGATCGGTGAGAGAAGTGGCGAATAAGATTTTCGCTATCCGCTTGCAAGCAGATTTTATCGAACCACACGGCTACGCTGCGCCTTCGCCGTCAGCATCGCGAATGCCAGCAATCGACTTAAACTGCGCAAGGGAATCCGGAGCTAGGTCATTCAACAACTCGACAAAATCGAGGTTTACCAAACGCCGGGCGCGCTGCAGCAAATGCGGCACCGGGCTCGAGGGCTCGGTGCGCTTGAAGAAGTCGCAAATCTGGTCGATCACGCGGGTGACGTCTTCGCGGGATCGAATCTCACCTGAGATTGCGGCGCCAGCTGGACCCGCCTGCGCTGCGGCAGACGCGCCACCCGTCGCGGGTGCCGAGACGTCTTCTGCGGGCGCAGATGCCGAGCTAGCGTAGGGTGCGAGCGCTTTCTGCAGATCCTTCAAAGTACCGGCCAATGCATCGAACGCCACGGAACGACTCGCGCCAACCGTCTTCGTCAAAAACGTGTCCAGTTCCCGGACGGCGACCTCGGAGTCGACGATCGCAGTGTAGGTTTCGGCCAGTTTCTCAGGCGGAGTCGCGCGCAATGCTGCTTGAATCTGTGCAGCCGTAATTGCGCCGCTATCCTCCGATGTCCCGGCTGCGACCCGATCCAAGTCGACCATCCGAATCGGACCGAACTGTGAGGAGTCTGAAAGTGGGGCCTGCCGGACCCGGAGAAGGAACTGAAATGGATCGCCATATGTTCCCATGGGGGTAGTGAGGCTCGCGAGGATGTTTACCCGCTCGAGCGGATCATTATTATCATCGGGATCGAGGCGCGGGTACACCGGATCCCAATAATTCTCCAGCAGGCCTTTCATCACCAACAGACCATCCCGAAACCCTGGCAATCCCTCCATCTTCAGAAGCCCAAGGGCGAGACGCAGGGCGACGCGAAGGTCCTTTGAACGCTCAAAGAGTGCAATGCATCCTTTGGTCACCGCTTTCCAGTCCGGCTCTTCGGCTGCGGCGAACTGGGTCTCCTCCTTGCCCTGCATGAGCGCTTCGAGCTCGGCAAATTGTGGGTCGTAACCGATGTCCTCTCCACACGGATTGTCAGCGGAAATCGGCTCAAGTAGCGAATCAACGGAGACTTTCATGGGTTGTGTTCAATACAGTTAAGCGCGGAACGTCCACTCCGAGTTCCGGATCCGAGTCGATTTGCGATTAATTTCCTTGCGCCTGCGGTGGTTCCGGAACGGCGTCCGGCGGAGCCGGGACAGCATCGGAATTCGCCGGCGGTTGTGGTCCAGCGCTCGGAGTCGGGGCAGGCGGAGCCGGCGCCGGATTCGCGGGCGCCGCATCGCCGGGCGGCGGTGGCGGAATATCGCTCGGCGGCGGTGGAGGCACGTCCGAACCGCCCGGCGGTGGCTGCACCGTCGGTTGGTCCGGCAATGGTGCCACCGGCGCATCAGCCGGAACGGATCCAGCTGGATTCGACACGTTCGGATTCGAAATCACCTTGGCAATCGGCACGGGAATGGGTGCCGCGATTGGCGCAGGCGGACCTGAGAGCTTCTCGACCAACCCCGGGTAGTCGCGAGCAATGCTTTCGAGCACGAATTGTTTGCTCAATTCCACTTCCTTGCGAGTTAGGCCGATTCTGCCTAGCCGATCAATTAGGCGAGCGAGGTTATCAAGGTTGTCCGCCAGGTAACTTGCTTTCGAACCCAGCTCCTTGTCGACCCGGCTGTCCTGCAACCATTTCAAGAAGTCTCCCAAATCGCGATTCGGATCGTCTTTCTGGAAGGCGCCCACGAGTTCTGTCAATGTCTCCTGCAGCTTCTTAGTCTTATCGTAGACTTGCGCAAGAGTTGGGGCGCCTTTGATTCTGCCATTTGCCGCCATCTCCAGAAACTCTGACGGCTTCGGCTTCGGCCCATTCTTCGGATCCCAATTCTCGTAATACGAGCTCATCAGCGTGAGGTAAGCAGCGAGCACGACTTCTACTTCCTCGTTTGCCAGGCGGTTAACGACGACCTTGTAGTCGTCATCGTCCAGTAATGCCTGGCCTTCGATTGGTTGCCGGAACAAACCGCGCAACAGACTGAGGCTCTCGTTCTCTTCTGCGGTCGCGTCACGAGGGCGAATCCGCATGCGGTCCAAAGCCTCTTTTACCGCCGCGCTGATCGTGGTATTCTGCTCGACGAAGATTGGAACCGGCCGACTTTCGCGCACGATCGTCTGGGTTTCGGTCGCCTCGCCTGTCCGCACACCGTTGGCAATTGGCTGGAGCAAGGAAGTCGGGAAGAAGGAACCCGGCAGAAAGCCTTCGCCGTCCTGATGGAACTGCCCTCCCAAATCATCCATTTTCACAAATGTGATGCCCGTGTTTGAAAGGTTCCGACGGACTCCAAGCGGCGCGCCAGTTTGCGTTGCGAAAGTCGCGACCTGGCGTGTGCCAGGAGCGAAAGATAGGTTCGCATTGTTGAAGTTGATCACTTGGGCGACAAAGCCCAAACCAAGGTCTTTGCGACCGTTATTCTCGATATCCTGTGCTTCGCGTCCCTGCAGCACGATAGATCCTGCTTTAACGGTCAACGTGGTGAACGCGGCAAGATCGCCGATGGTAGCTTTGTCGGCGCGGATAGTAAGTGCCCCATTATCCACGAGGAATTTCTCGCCGGGTCCCATTGTAAAGTCGCCGCCAGCGTCGACCGTTAGACTTCCCGAATTGGCCTTGAGAATTGTCGCATCACCAATTCCCGGCGGTGCAAATAGGACCGGCAGCAGCGCGCTGCCTTCGGGGTTAAAGAAAATATCTCCGCTCGCTTTGTAGGTCTTCCCCGTGAGTTTTAGCAGCGTCTCGGCAGCCAGCGTCAACGCGCCACCAGTTGCATTCGCATCATCAATGGTGATGAGCTTGCCAGAGACGTCGATCGTCTTCTGCGAGACATTCTTCGCAAAAGATGCGCTGTTCGTTCCCACCTGCACGTTCAGGATTCCGGAACCAGTGACCGCCGCGCCAGCGACAAAGTTCCCCTTGCCCAGCACATTGAGAATACCGTTGTTGAGTGCACCGCCGGTCAAAGTCACGGGACCAGATTTCACCAGGAAATGGGCACCGGAATCGATCGTCAGCAAACCACCCACCGTGAACTCAGTCGACTTGCTCGAGTAAAGTTCGTTTTTGATGGTCGCTGGCAAGCCCTGGACCGTAACGCCTCCCAGGAACCTTTGGAACCCGGTGGTGGTAACAGCACTGGAAGTGCCGGAAGCGCCCAACGTCGTTGTTCCCGAAACTTTCGCATCGAGCCTGGCGACGCTCACATTTCCGCGAAGGAATGCATCACCGCCAGTTTGGATATTGAGGTCGGCTCCGGTCTTACCGGTTACAGTCCGATTGAAGGAAATCGTTCCCCTGGAAGTGCTGCTAAATGTCGCCGTGTTATTGAGAATGACATCGTCATCGTACGTCTGCTCATTTACGGAGCGGAGCGTTGGTGTAGCCACGATCGTCTTGCCCCCGCCCGAAGTCGCAATGCTGCCAAGGGTGACCACAGAACCCAAACGGCCTTTGAAGGTCGTATCGCCAACCGTCTTGATCAGAATGCCGCCGGGACCATCGATGCTCTTCTCGAAGGTGATCACCGCGTCCAGCGGAACTGCATTGGTGCTCTCCAACTCCGCCCTGAACTGATTCGGAAGCGGAATGACCACTGGATCAAAGTAAGACTGTCCATGCGTCGTCACGACACGGACGTCACCTGCGAACCCGGTTTTGCCAATCTCCGTCCGCTCCCCTGTTAAATTCCCTCTTTCGTAGTTCGACGCGGCGCCGTCGTCCGTCAGCAGACTGAAGAGGGGCAGAATCGCCCCCACGTCAGACTGGAATGCCGTCAATGCCCCGGTGTTGACTTCGAGTTTTCGCGGTGTGGCTGCGGCGTCACTATTGACCGTGCTCTGGAAAACAATGCTTCCACCATTCGTCACTGCCCCCTGGAAGAAACTGGAGAGAACAATGTCGTTTCTCAGTTCGACCGCGTCGTTGTAATTCTGGATTCCGCTTTGGGTGCCGTCATTGATGGTGCTCACGGTTGGCGCCGCCGTCGTGCCCGCAAAGTTGAAGATCGTTTTGCCGAGTCCCTGGCCGGGCGCGGCATCAGAATCCGTCGACAAACTTCCCAACCTGAACGTTCCCCCGACCTGACCATTGAAGATCTGGCTTCCGGTCGTATTCGCCGTCAATCCACGAGGCGTTGCGGCCGAGTCGCTATCAATCGTCCGGTGGAAGGTGATGTTCCCCCCGACCGTCGCGAAACCCTGGAATAGCCCAGTCAGAACGGTGTTATTCTGCAACTCGACCGCATCATTGTAGATCTGGACACCGGAGTGAACTCCGTCATTAACGGTCCTTACGGACGGTGCCAGAAGGTTTCCGTCGAACTTGAAGATCGTTTTGCCCAAGCCGGTGCCCGGCGCGAGATCCCCATCGGTGACTAACGACCCAAGCATGAAGGTCCCGCCTACCGGGCCTCCGAAAATCTCGTTTCCTGACGTGTTCACTGTCAGGCTCCGCGGCGTGAGGGCCGCATCGCTATCGATGGACCGCTCAAACACAATATTGCCGCCGGCGGTTGCACCGCCCTGAACGTAACTCGTCAGCACAGCATCGTTCCGCAACAGCACTGCATCGTTGTAAACCTGGTCGCCCGTTTGGGAGCCTCCGTCATTTACCGTGCTTACCGTCGGCGCGAGGAACGTTCCGGGGAAATTAAAGATAGTCCGCCCCAAGCCCGCTCCCACAGCGACGTCTGCATCCGTCTTCAATCCGCCTAACTTAAAGATTCCTCCCACGCGGGCATTGAAGACCTCATCGCCCGTGGTGTTCACCTCGAGGGTCCAAGGCGTCGCGGCACCGTTGCTATCGACAGTCTTCCGGAATGTGATGTCTCCGCCAGATGTCGCTGCACCTTGGAAGAAGCTCGCGAGAACTGCGTTATCCTGCAGCTCGAACGCATCGTTATAGATTTGCGCACCGGAGTGGGTGCCATCGGCCACCGTGCTGACGGTTGGGGAGGCGGAGGACCCGGCGAAGTTGAAGATCGTTTTCCCGAGTCCCGCGCCTGGAAGAACATCCGCATCGGTAAACAAGCCCCCTAGCTTGAAGACTCCGCCCACGCGAGCCGCGAATACCTCGTTGCCCGTGGTATTCACGGTGAGTGCCCAAGGAGTCGCGGCACCGTTGCTATCGACGGTATTGAGGAAGGTGATATCCGGGCCGACCACGGCAGGCCCCTGGAAGAAGCCGGCAAGGACTGCATCGATCTGCAGTTCGACGGCACCATTGTAGATCTGGACACCGGAATGTGTCCCGTCATTCACCGTGCTCACCGTCGGCGCGACCAGGCTACCCGCAAACGCAAAGATCGTTTTACCCTCTCCAGTGCCGGGAGCGGCATTGGAATCGGTTAACAAACCGCCCAGTTTGAACGTTCCACCCAAACGGGCATTGAACACTTCATTGCCCGTCGTGTTCACTTCAAGCGTCCAAGGAGTGAGGAGCGAATCGCTATCGACCGTCTTTTGGAAGACGATGTCTCCGCCCACCACTCCTGCGCCTTGGGCAGTGCTGCTAAGCACGGCATCAGCGCGCAATTCGACGGCATCATTGTAGACTTGGAACCCGGAATGCGTCCCGTCATTCACCGTCTGGACCGTCGGATTAGCTACAGTCCCGGCAAAGTTAAAGATCGTCTTACCCTGCCCTGCTCCAACCGGAACATTCGCATCAGTGAACAAGCCACCGAGAGCGAAGGTGCCACCCAGCCTGGCATTGAATACCTCGTTGCCCGTCGTGTTCACGGTCAGTGACCGCGGAGTGGCCGCGCCATCGCTATTCACCGCCAAACTGAACGTGATATCTTTGCCGTTCGCGTCGGTAAGCACGGTATCCGCGCCCAGAGTGGCCGCGCCCAAGTAAAATTGGTTTCCAAAACCACCTCCGATTCCGCTCAGCACACTCGGATTGGTGAGCGAGCTGTTCGTCACATTGAACTCGACCAGATCGTAGATCGCCACGATTCCAGTCGTGTTCACGCCTGCAGCGTTAACCCCGCCAAGCGCGTCCATGTTGAATTGCGCGCTTCCTCCAACACGGTCGGTGGCTGGCGCGAAAAAGTCGTCGGTGACGAGGTTTACCAGCGCGACAGACTTTCCGATGCCTCCGTTGAACACTTCATCGCCCCGAGTGTTCACGAACAGGCTGAATGCGCCATCGATCGCCGAGGAGAATGCAATATCCTGCGCGTTCTCATCCGCCAGCACCGTGTCCTGGGAAAGGCTGACGTTTCCGAGATAGTTCTGCCCGCCCGTTCCGCCTGCCAGTCCCGTCACTACGCTGGGATTGAGATTGGAAGAGCTCCCCAGGACAGCGAAGTTTGCGCTGTCATTGACAATCAATGCACCCGTCAAGTTTACGCCACCGCGGTTCCCGAACCCGACCGCATTCATGGCAAAAACTGCGGTTCCTCCCGAGCGGTCACTCGCCGGAGCTGCAGGATTGTCCGTCGTAAGACTGGCCAAGGCCACAGCCTTGCCCACTGCGCCGGAGAAGACCTCATTGCCGCTGGTATTCACCGAGAGGTTGAAGGCGCCATCAATTGTCGTCCCGAAAACAATGTTCTTCGCGTTTTCGTCGGCGAGCACGGTGTTTTGGCTCAACGTAACCGCGCCAGCGTAATTCTGGCCGCCGAGTCCACCGCCGAAGCCCGTCAACACGCTTGGATGGGTGGCAGACGTGCTCCCAGACACATTAAAGACCGCCGTGTCGTTGACCACCAGACCGCCCGTCAGGTTGACGCCACCGCGGTTTCCAGCAACTCCGGCATCCATGTTAAACTGCGTCGCGCCACCAATCGCGTCGCTCGCAGGGGCTGTAACGTCATCCAAGGTCAAACCGGCCAACGGCGTCACTTTCCCGATCGCGCCGTTGAAGATTTGGTTTCCTCGCGTGTTCACCGCGAGCGCGAAACCACCGTCGATCGTGGACGCAAAGGTAATGTTCTGGAGGTTTGCGTCCGCCAAGACCGTGTTTTGCGCCAGGGTTACAGGTCCGTTGAATACCTGCCCACCAACACCACCGAGACCGGTCAAAATGCCAGGATTGGAGGCAGAGGTGCTGCCAGCGATATTGAAGGTCACCGCATCGTTGATCACCACCCCATTCACGACGTTGACCCCGCCGCGCGCGATGAAGCCCACGGCGTTCATGTTGAACTGAGTCGTTCCACCGGTCCGATCCGACGCGGGCGCACCAGGATCGTCGGTTACCAGGCTGGAGATGGGGAGGAACTTGCCGATTGTTCCATTGAAGATCTCATTGCCCCTGGTGTTCACGGCCAGGCTGAAGCCGCCATTCACGACGGAGTTGAAAGTCACGTCCTTCGAGTTTTCGTCAGTGAGGACAGCATTCTGTGAGAGGAATACTCCACCATTGTACGTTTGACCGCCCGAACCTCCGCCGAGGCCGGTCAACACCGTTGGATTCAAATTTGAAGTGCTGCCACTGACATTGAAGGTGGCGCCATCGTTAACGGTTACAGCCCCCGTCACGTTGACTCCACCGCGGTTCCCAGCACCGGTAGCTGCCATGTTAAACGTAGCAGCTCCCCCGGCCGTGCCGACCGCATCTGTCGTGAGGGCAGAAAGCGCCCCCGTCTTTCCGATCGCCCCCGCGAAAGTTTCGTTTGCCGCAGTGCTAGCGGTAAGGCTGAACGTTCCACCGACAGAATCGATGGTTGAATTGAAGGCAATGTTGCCCTCTCCCGCTGCAGCGTTCACGACAACGAGTTTCGCATCCCGATCGAGCGACACAGGCCCGCCAAATGTTTGGTTGCCAGTCGTAACCGCAGCTTGGCGGACGGTCACGAGCGTGAAGTCCGTGCCGCTGTTGCCGCCGAGGTGAATCGCGCCACTTCCACTAAAGTTAAGCGACCCCAGCGGACGGTCGTCTGCCTCTTGTCCATCGAGCGTCGTTCCATTCGCGCCCGCGCCAATGTCGCCGGCGACCCAAATTAATCCGGTACTGCTGATCGTTAGGTCGTGCGGCGTCGCCAATGCATCGTTGTTGGTCCCCGAGAGAAGCGCCAGGCCGAGACCGGGATCCAGACCGATCGTATTCGCGTTGGCGAGACCTGTCGTGATCGTCGCATTCCCTGCCAGACTGAGGGCAGCATAATAAACCTGCGCCCCCACCGTAGTTAATGGGCCTGTGAGATTGTACTGAACGAGGCCGACATCGGCATTCTTGCCGCCGATCACGAGGTTCCGAATCAAACCAGCCGGCGCGGTAAATTGCGTCGGGATGGATACGGTCGAACCATTAGCTCCCAAGAAGAGGGAGAAATCGTAGGCGGTTGCCGCGGCTGCGCCGAAAGAAGCACCCGGATTCACCGGCGTTGTAAAATCACGCAGCACGAGCGAGTCGCCGATAAACTGAACGCCGGATGCGATCGTGCCGGTCGTATAGCCAAAGGTCTGCGCGCCGATGGTATTAAACGTCACGGTGGCAGTCGGAGCCGCTGCATTACCCAAGATCACGGTGGGCAGATCTACCGTCAGACTTTGCAAACGCGCTTCCGTTCCGCCGGTGGACAAATTGAAGGTGCTGCCTTCATGAGAGAGAGAAACCCCGCCGCCATCGCGCTTATCGCCGCCGATATTGCCAGCGAGCACCAGCGTGCCTCCGGCCCCTGCGCCTTTATTGATCGTCAGCGAGAAAGCACCGCCGCTGCTTGTAATCGACGAGTTCGCTCCCATCGTGAGCGACCCTTGTTGCACCGTAAACGTTGAGTTCGCTTGCAACGTCAGCGGCAGATTCAGGGTTTGGCCGGAAGCCGAATTGACGTTCACGACCAATCCCGTGGTCGTGTTTTCGAGCGCAATCGCGTTCCCGGTCAGCGTGTAAGACGCGGTCAGCGTCGGCGCTCCGGAAATCGCGCTGTTATCAACGTCGAAAATAATCGTCTTCAGCTTAACACCCGCGATGTCCACCACTGGATTCAAACGGGGTGTGTTGCCTGCGAAATGCACAATGTCGCCTTCCCCGGGAATACCGTCGTTTCCATCCCAGTTGTTTTCGCTGCTCCAGTTATTGTTGCCGGCGCCACCATCCCAGTACCACTCCGTGAGCGCGCGATTCAGGGTCACATTCGAGGACGGAAGGCCGGAAATGCCGATGGAGAAGTTCTGACCGCTGATCTTGAGGCTGCTTACATTGAACGTTCCCAGGATTCCGAGGGTACCGTCGATGATCGTGATCGGCGGTGTGTTGGCGGCGAAAGCCTTGGCAACACCGGTCAACCCAGGGTTGTTGAGCGTCGTAACGCCGTCGACCTGGATTTGATCCTGATCAACACCCGGCGTGTTGTTCTTCAACGTCACGAACAAGGTCGACGTCGCACCGAGCGTCAAATTGCCATGCACCTTCATCAAGACGGCTGCATCCGCGCGGGAATTGAGCGCCCCATCCCCACCGGGCGAAAGCCTTCCGTTGATGGTCACGTTACCGGTCAACTCGATATCTCCGCCAAGCGAGGTCCCGTTGTTATTCCCCGGCAGGCCACCCGTGGTTTGAAATCCAACCGACGTTGCATCGCCGTTGAAGGTGATATTCTGGGGTACCAGCAGGAGATTCCGAGCGTCGATCGTCACTTTGCCACCATCTCCCCCGTCCCCATTTCCTGCGCCCGTTCCGCCGACCGCGACAAACCCTGCCGTTCCAATCGTCACGTCACCGATGGAGAACACGGTTACATCCCCTGCATCTCCGCCGTCGTTTCCGCCCCCGTTCGCGTTGCCGCCCGACGTGACAACGTTGTTGATGCTCAAGAGCCCGCCGGAATCAATGGTCACCGCTCCACCGTCGAAACCGTTGCCATTATTGGTGCGGTTTCCGGC
>CBHXZU010000103.1:0-12041 GCA_966125105.1 uncultured Prosthecobacter sp. | reverse complement strand
CGGATTGCTCCGCGCCCTTGATGTGAATCTTTTTGGAAGAAAGCTTATGCTTCGACGTCCACGCCCATCTGGCGGGCGGTGCCGGCGATGATCTTGCACGCCGCGGCTTCGTCGCGGGCGTTGAGATCGGGCATCTTTTGCTTCGCGATTTCGAGAACTTGCTTCTTCGTGAGCTTGCCCACCTTGGCTTTGTTCGGCTCCTTGCTGCCGCTGGCGAGCTTGAGCGCCTTCTTGATCAACGAAGAGGCCGGGGGCTGCTTCGTGATGAAGGTGAAGCTCTTGTCTTTGTAGACGGTGATGACGACCGGCAGGATGTCACCGGCTTGCTTCTGCGTGCGAGCGTTGAACTCCTTGCAGAAGGCCATGATGTTCACGCCTTGCTGACCGAGCGCCGGACCAACCGGCGGCGCGGGATTCGCCTGTCCGGCGGGAATCTGGAGCTTGATTTGACCTACGACTTCTTTGGCCATGGATAAATGTGAGAGTTAGTTGTTGTTGCGGTTTTTGCGGTTCGACCGAAGGCGGCGGTCTCACCAGCGGAGAAGATGATTAAAACGGTCGGATCAGACGTTGCGCTCGACCTGCCAATATTCGAGGTCGACGGGCGTTTCGCGGCCGAAGATCGAGACGCTGACGACGAGTTTGCCGCGTTCCGGATCGATTTCCTGAACGACACCCGTCTGATTTTGGAAAGGACCATCGGCCACCTTGACCATTTCGCCAACGGTGAATTCGATTTTCGGGCGCGCCTTCTCTTCGGAAGCGCGCACTTGCGCGAGCATCGCGTCCACTTCCTTCTGGAGCATCGGGATCGGCTTATCCTTGGTGCCCGCGAAGCCGAGCACGCCTGCCGTGTCCTTGATGAAATACCAAGATTTGTCGACGAGTTGCTTATTCTCGTCGATGAGCCACATGTTGATGATCAGGTAGCCGGGGAAAAACTTGCGCGTAGTCTCCGTCTTCTTGCCACGCTTCACTTCCGAGACGCGTTCCGTCGGAAGCACGACCTCGTAGATGTAATCGCTCATCTCCTCGGTCTTGATCCGCTTCACGATGCTGTCGTGAACCTTCTGCTCCTGGCCGGAGAGGACGTGAACCACGTACCACTGCTTGCGTTTTTGCTCTTCGGTCATGGCTAGAAAAGGAAGCGGTTGATCGTCAACAGAGCGAGATCGATGAGGGAAACAAAGGCCGCGAGCAAAAGCATGCCGATCATCACCACGACGGTGGAGTCGATCAGTTCCTTATATTTGGCCCCGAAGCTCTTTTCTTTCGGGTCCCATGGCCAGGTTGCTTTTTGCAACTCGGTCTTCACCTCGCGGGTGAAGTTGGCAATTTTGGAAAACATGCTGTGTAGCTCGGACGGACTACTGGGAAATCTGGCACGGGAGGAGGGACTCGAACCCCCAACAGGCGGTTTTGGAGACCGCTACTCTACCAATTGAGTTACTCCCGTATCTAGGTTTAGCCGAAAGCGCGGGGCAGAGGTTCGACTCTCTACCCCGCGCCAGAATCGGCAAGAATTACATTAAGCGATGATGTCGGTCACACGACCGGCACCCACCGTGCGGCCGCCTTCACGAACCGCGAAGCGCATGGTCTTTTCCATGGCGACGGGGCTGATCAGCTCGACCTCGATACCCACGTTGTCGCCGGGCATCACCATCTCGACTCCCGAAGGAAGGGTCACCGAACCGGTGACGTCAGTCGTGCGGAAGTAGAACTGAGGACGGTAGTTGTTGAAGAACGGCGTGTGACGGCCACCCTCGTCCTTGCTGAGGACGTAGATCTCAGCCTTGAACTTCTTGTGGGGCTTCACCGAACCGGGCTTCGCGATGACCTGGCCGCGCTCGACGTCGGTCTTCTTGATGCCGCGGAGGAGAACGCCAACGTTCTCACCAGCGCGTGCTTCGTCGAGAAGCTTGCGGAACATTTCGATGTCGGTCACGACGGTCTTCTGCGTGTCGCGGAGACCGATGATTTCGACTTCGTCCATCTTCTTGAGGATGCCACGCTCAACACGGCCGGTGACCACGGTGCCACGACCTTCAATGTTGAACACGTCTTCGATCGGCATCAGGAACGGCTGATCGATTGGGCGCTCAGGAAGCGGGATGAAGTCATCGATCGCCTGCATGAGGTTCGTGATGCACTGCGCATCAGCGTGACCGGCGTCGCCGCAGGCGAGGGCCTTCGAGGCCGCGCCCTTGACGATCGGGGTCGTGTCGCCCGGGAATTCGTACTTGCTGAGGAGGTCGCGGATTTCCATCTCGACGAGGTCGAGGAGTTCCGCGTCTTCCACGAGGTCAACCTTGTTCAGGAAGACGACGATCGCCGGAACGCCGACCTGACGGGCGAGCAGGATGTGCTCACGGGTCTGCGGCATCGGGCCGTCAGCGGCGCTGACGACGAGGATCGCGCCGTCCATCTGGGCAGCGCCGGTGATCATGTTCTTCACGTAGTCGGCGTGCCCGGGGCAGTCGACGTGAGCGTAGTGACGGTTGGGGGTGCTGTATTCGACGTGGGAGACGGCGATGGTGACGGTCTTGGTCTCGTCACGAACGGTGCCGCCCTTGGTGATATCAGCGTAGGAAATGGGTTGCGCGAGTCCCTTCAGCGACTGCACGTGCACGATAGCAGCGGTGGTCGTGGACTTGCCGTGATCGACGTGGCCGATCGTGCCGACGTTCACGTGCGGTTTTTCGCGTTTGAATGCTTCCTTGGCCATGATGGGTCAGGTTCTGTGTTTAGTGTTGTGGTTTGGATTGAGAAATCACGCTCTCGGGTAAGCCGGCTTGGTGAGAGCGCAGACTTAGCGGACATGGAGCCTCAGACCGGGATTGAACCGGTGACCTCGTCCTTACCAAGGACGTGCTCTACCAACTGAGCTACTGAGGCTTTTTGCCAAAGAACGATTCGGCGATGTCGGCGCCATGTCCTGCCGAAGCGGGACAACTACCGCCACTCCTCCCGTAAAGACTGAAAACCCCCGCCCCAATCACCAGCACTTGCGGCTGATTCTCAGGCAGGGATTCTGCGTTTCTTTTCGAGAAAAGCGGGCGCGCAAACTAGCAATCGACATGGGGGTGTCAAAAGAAATTCCGCCATTTTTAACCGCTGTGCGCGATGCGCATCCGGATTCCGGTTTTTGAACGAATCTGATGGTTCGCGAACCGTGGTCGGGCGCTGCGTCTGGCGCATTTGAGAGGGAAGTTCGCCCGTTGTCGAGGCATGCCCGTTTTTCGGGCGTATTTTATCTGCATCACTCTTGCACTGAGGAATGCCCAAAGTTTTCGCCGGGCGACCCTGGCCTCATGCCGGGCGATCCTGACTCAATGCCGGGCGATCCTGACTCGATGGCGAACGATTCTGACTCAATGGCGAACGATTCTGACTCAATGGCGGACGATCCGAGCTTAATGGCGGACGATCCGGGCGCAATGCCGGACGATCCGGGCGCGATGCCCACCTCGCCAGACGGAATCCAGGCCTACGCCTCGATCTTCTTTTTCACCGCCGCGATTTTCTCGCGGAGCTGGTCTGCATTCTCCGCGTCCTGTTTCAACGCGCGTTCCCAAAAACTTACCGCTTCGCGCAGGTTGCCGAGTTTTTCGTAGGCGTCCGCGAGGTGTTCGAGGACGACGGCATCTTCTTCTTTCCCCTCCGCTTTCAATGCGTCCAATGCCGCGAGAAGTTCACGGCGGGCTTCGTCGAATTTGCCGACCTTGAAGTAATACCAGCCGAGCGAATCGAGATACGCGCCGTTCTTCGGCTCCATTTCCAGCGCCCGTTTGATCAGTTCGCCCGCCTCTTCGAGCTTCAGACCTTTATCCACCCACATGTAGCCAAGGTAATTGTATGGCTCCGGCGTGTTTGGGTTAATCTCGATCGCCTTCTTCATCAACTCGGCGGCGCGATCGAGGTTCCCCGCTTGCTCCGCCACGGCGCCCCATTGGAAGTAAAAGTCTTCGTCGAGCACCGACTCGTCGCGGCCTTTCGCTTCGTCCTGAATCTTCGAAAAGATGGCCATCGCTTCGTTCGGCCGCTTGGCGCGAGCGAGGGCGTTGGCGAGCATGTAGGAAACTTGCGGGCGATCGGGGAACTTTTGGTGCGCCTGCTCCATCGTGGCGACCGCGTCGGCGTATTTCCGCGCCTTCATCTGCACATTGGCGAGGTGGAGATGGTTTCGCGGTTCACTGGCGTCGAGCACGAGCGACTGCTTGTAGTGGTCGATCGCCTTATCGATTTGCCCGACCTGCTGATAAAGCTCGCCCAAGAACTCAAATAAATCTCGCCGCATTCCGGCCGCGGGATCCTTGGCCAGTTGCTCGAGGAGTGGAATGGCCTCGGCGACCCGTTGATTCTTGATCAACGCGCGAATGTGTTTTTCCCGCAGATTCTTCGTCGCCTCGTCCGTGGCCGCCTGGTTCAGCTTTACGGCTCTGTCGTAATAATCGAGCGCCTGATTTTCGTCCCGAGCCAGCGCGTAGAAATCGCCGACCTGCGTCAAAACCGAAGCGTCGTGCGGCTTGAGTTCCGCCGCCTTGCGAAACGCTGTCTCCATGCGTTTCAGATCCTCCGGCGGAACCGTCTCATCTTCGCGCAGGAACGCCTTGCGGAGAAATCCGCCGAATTGCAGCCAAAACTCCGCGCTCTTCGACGTGCTCTTGAGCGCCTTGTCGAGGAACTCACCCGCTTTTTTCTTGTCCGCGCCCTGGTCGAGCAACTCAAAGACTGCGGCCCATGCCGGAAAATATTCCGGCGCGATCTCGACCGCGCGTTGCGCCACCTGCATGGCCAGGTCCGGCTTGTTCAGGTGCTTCGCGTAAATCTGCGAAAGGTAGATCTGCGTCCGCGGTTCCTTCGGCGCTACCGCGATGGAATCCTTTAAAATGCGAATCGCCTCGCCTGGCTCATTTCGCTTGGCGAGTTCGAAGGCGACCTTTACCGCGAGGTCTCCGTTCGCTGGATCCAGCGCGGAAGCGCGTTTCCATGCCTCAAGCGCTTCATCCGCGTCGCCGCGGGACTCCGCGAAAAAACCACGCACGTATTCCGCCGCAGCCTCGGAGCGATGCTCCGCGTCAGCGGTAAGATGAAGGTCAGCCTCGGCCTTTCGATACTCGGAAGGCCATGCGTCCGCATACTTCGGCCCAGACGAATTCGGGGCCGAAATTTCGTTGGGGCTTTGCCCGCCGACCGCGGGCTTTACGACCGCCTTTGGCGCTGCCGGACGCCCGGTTGCCGGGCCCTCATAGAGGTCATCGGAGTCAACCGGGCGTGCTGCAGGCGTCGCAGGCGCGACCGCTTCAGTTTTCGACTTCTTATCCGCGCTTTTAGGCGCGAGTTTTGGAGCAGCGAAAAGCGGAGCGGTCAGGCAAACCGTGGCCAGAACACCCGCGATGCCCATTCGCCATTGGCTTTGGGACATCCGGAGAAGATTCATGGCGCAAACCCTAGCGCCTAGCTCTTGTAGCGCAAACGCTTCTTGTGGCGGTTGAGTTTCATCCGCTTCTTGCGCTTGTGCCGATTGATTTTTGCTTTCCGGCGCTTCTTAATGGAGCCCATTTCTTAGAGTGCTAATTAGAGAGGTTTCTGATCGAAAGAGCCGCGGAGAAAAGCAGGCATGGATGCGGTGAGCAAATACTTTCTCTCGGCGTTTTGCTGGGGCGTCGCTCGGCGTTTGCCCCGCAGGGTTTGCCCCGATGCTCCTACTGGGTGTCGGCCGTAGAATTTGCGACGAGTGAAACCCGGCTCGCCCGGCGTTTTGGGTCCCAATAGCGGACGTAGCGGTCGAGCGCCGGATCCTGCCCCCGCGCCAACTCGAGCGCCTTGAGCGTTTGCCGATATCCACCGCGGAAGTGGGACCGGGTCGCTTCATCCCACGCGCCGAAGTTCTCCACCTTCACACGCTGCCCATTGTCGAGGGCGATCAGCAGCGTCCACTCGCCAGGCGGATTGCCGTCCGCGTCGAGCGTGATGCCTTCGATGGCATACCGCCAGCGGCCCTGCTGCAGCGGAATCAGGAATTGATTTTGCAGCTCCTGGAAATCCTGCGTGCTGAGCGCCTGCGCGTTTTCGATGGTCACTGGCGCCCGGTATTTCGACGCGTGGCCTCGGGTGATCCCGGCGGATTCAGCCGGCGGCGCGGCGGCGGTGTGATCCCGCGAGACCGAGATGCCACGCGTGGTGCACGCGCAAAGACCGAACGCCCCGAGGATGCCAATCACCGCCAGTGTTTTCATGATGCCTAGTAGACGACTTTGTTGAGGGGATACTCGATGATACCCTCCGCACCTAGGCTTTTTAGCTGAGGAATGATTTCCCGCACAATTTTTTCGTCGATAATTGTTTCCACCGCTACCCAGCCGGGTTCAGCCAGTTTGGAAATGGTCGGCCGGCGCAGCGACGGAAGCGCCTTTAGCATGCCTTCGAGTTTATCTTCGGGAAGGTTAAGCTTCAGGCCCACCTTGTCGCGGGCGGCCATGGCGCCCTGAAGGAGAAGGAGGAGGCGCTCGATCTTCTGCCGTTTCCACTCGTCGGCAAAGGCCGTCTTGTTCGCGATAAATTGCGGCAGGCTTTCCATCAGCGTTTCCACGATCCGGAGCTTGTTTGCGCGCAACGAGGAGCCCGTCTCCGTGACGTCCACGATGGCGTCCACGAGATCGGGCACTTTCACCTCCGTGGCGCCCCATGAAAACTCCACCTCGGCCGTGACGCCGTGTTTCGCGAGGAAGCGGCGCGTCATTTCGACGGCTTCCGTGGCGATCACTTTCCCCTGCAGATCTTTCACCGAGCGAATCGGTGATTCTTCCGGCACGGCGAGGACCCAGCGAGTCGGCTTTGCGCTGGCGCGGCTGAAAGTGAACTCGGTAAGCCGCTGGACGTCGCTGCCGTTGTTTTCGATCCAGTCTTTGCCGGTCAGGCCGCAGTCAAGGAAGCCATGCTCGACGTAGCGGGAGATTTCCTGGGCGCGCAGCAGGCGGATGGCGAGTTCGGGGTCATCGACGCTCGGCTTGTAGCTGCGGCTGGAGACGCCGATGGAAAACCCCGCTTTGGCGAACAAGGAAATGGTCGGTTCCTGCAAGCTCCCGGACGGCAGCCCTACCCGCAATTGGCGATTCTCTTCGGACATAAGGGCGCGGGGTTGTAGGCGGCCGGGAAGAGTTGGAAAAGGCAAAAGGCAACCCAGCGAATCCAGGACGAGGGCTCCTTGAGGCGCGTGGGGTGGTTCTGCTGCCCATGGGGACGCCGGGGCATCGTCGACTCCCAACCTGAAAACCGTTTTAGCGTGTCACCCTGAGGCCCCGAAAGGCCATGCCGATTCGTTCTTTCTTGGACAAGGACCGGAAAGGAATGAAGGCGTGTAATCGCCCGCGCGAAAAGCCGGTCATCCTGACCGAGTGTAACGAGGAGAAGGACCCCGAGCCACCCGCAATGGACTTGTCGCCGGGAGCTTCATTGACGGTGCGGTTCTTACTACGAGCCTAAGCGACTGCGGAGCACGCAGAGGCAGTTTTTTTCATCGGGGAACCGGTTCGTGGTTTTACTGCGGAAATGCAATTACTTCGCTGCACGGTTTTTCGTGCGGGCGATTTCCAGTGGTCTCCCGGCGAGGAGCTTGCTTCAGGTGGAGCGGGGTCATTCAGTCGCTTAGACTTCCTACTAACAACCTCCACCCTTCACACGGTTTTCGAGCTTGTTCCCGGCGATGAATCTCTCGCGAGTGGCTCGGGGTCCTTCTCCTCGTTACACTCGGTCAGGATGACTGGCTTTTCCTGCTCGGCATTTCCACGCCCAGATTTTCGTGGTTCTTGTCCGACAAACAATCAGCCGGCACGGCTTTTCGGGTTCTCTGGATGACCGACTTTTCGGATCGCCGAAGAACGGCTTTCAGGTCCGAGGTTCAATATCCAACATCCAAGTGAATGTTCGCGCCTGTGGCGGTGTTGTTTCAAAAGCGAGCGATGGTCGAACGCTTGCAGGGTTGAGAATCCCGAACGCAATTTCGAACGCAACTTGCCGGCATTTTGAGAGCTGACCAACGAGGATTTTTGCGTTTCGCGCCTGTTTCCAGCAGACTGCCTGCGCCCACGACAGGCCGGACATTGTTCTCGGCAGATGCTATTTTCGCGGGGCTGAGTTGCTTAAGTCTGCGTATTTGCCGTTTGTGACGCGAGGTGCAGTTCAATTTGCGCCCCAGGAGACCATCCTTACCGTCATCGGACGTGATCTCCATCGTTCCAGCCCGAATTGAGCGTCTTGAACTACGTTGCGCCCCTGCCGTGCTGGTGGGCGGCGCGCTTCCGAGGGAGTTTGGCGCCGACCTTGCGCAAGCCGAAATAGAGGCTGCGCTCGTGGATGATGGCGCTACGGAGATTACGCCTCCTCCTGCTGCCGCCCTCGAGGTGGCGAAGATCGTCATCCTGGTGAATGGCGTGAACATTGCGACGCCCGTGGCTTCCGGCGTTGAACTGGCGGATGATCTCCCGCCCGCAGATCTGGATTTGCGAGGACTCGTCGCGCTCGCGGCCGAGGAAGGCCATCAACACGCGGCAGACGTCGTGGTCTTCGACCCTGATGCGCAAACATTCGCTGGACCGCTTCGGATCCAGACGCCGCAGGTTTCCGTGCAGCCGCCCACGGATCGGCCTGCTGTGGGATCCGATGTGCCGAAGTTCGTGGTGCAGCCGTCCTTGCAGACGCTGAGCGCGTTCGTATTCACGAAGAGCGACGCCATTGGGCAGCACGCAGGATCCGCGGATGACGCGTTATTCCAGCTTTCCGCGGCATCGATCGACCGGCTTCCGTCCGTTTCGGTGTCGAAAGCCTTCCTCGACCAGAACTTGTTGTCGGTCTCGGGAAACCTCGTCCTCGGAGCTCATATCTCGACTGAGACTCTCACGAATCTCGCGGCGAAACTGAGCCCGGGCGATCCGACCATTCTGCTGACGGCACTGCGAATGAAGCCCACCGCAGCGGAGCTGGAAGAACTCCCTCCGCAGCCGCCCGTGGCACCGCCCGCCGATGTCCCGAATGAGCCGAATGAGCCGGCAGAGCCGAAGGACACGAAGTGAGCCACGGCTAGGCCTGTGGCACAGCCTGACAGGCGGTGTTTTGAAACGCACCGCGAAGCGGCGCGAATCCGTAGCGCGACCTTCCAGGTTGCGAATGAGTCGTGCCGATCTGTGCAAGTGCCGAATGGGGAAACGCGTTCCAAAACGCTCAACGGCCCCCTGCATGCCACGCTAATCCGCAACCTTGTCGCGCTACGAGATTTGCCGTTTCGCGGTGTGCGAAACACAGGCTGGCAGGCTATGCCACAGGATTTGCGCTTCGCGATCTTTGCAAGTCGGCGTTTGTCCCTGCGCCTAGCGTCTCTGCGTGAGGCACGACTTTTCATTTTCACGCGGAGCCGCGGAGACGCGGAGAAATCAGGTTACTCCGTCAGAAACCGCCCATCCTCACACTCCGCCCGGAAGTGCTCGGGGAGCGTCTTGGTGTCGAGTTTAACGACCAGGCTGTGCTCGCCGGCGGGGAGCTCGACGACCGGGTTTGGATCGCTCGCGATCGCGAGTGGAGCACCGTCGAGCCAGGCTTTGGTGATGCCGGCTAGGTGCAGACGATGTTTGCCTCCATTCACCAGCGCAAAGCGCGCGGCGGCGACGATCGTCGGGCTTTCACCGGCGGCGGAGACGGGCACTTCCAGCAGTTCCTTGGTCACGCGTCCGTCGACGAGCGAGAAAACCGGGATGCCTTTCGAAGGATCGGCTTTGCCAGCGACGACCTGCTCCACTTCGCCACCTGGAAAGACGCGCCACGCTCGGGCGACGGTCGCCTTGCTGGCGTCGAATGGGCCCGGCTTGCCCAGTTGGCTGAGGAATGAGAAGAGGTTCGCCTTCTCGCGGTCATTCAGCGGATTCGTCAGTCCGGCGGGCATGAGGCTGCCGATGTTCGTCCGTTCTTTGACGGTGCCTTTCTCCACCGTCTGCTCGGCGCCGGTCATGTCGCGCAGCGTGAGCGCGGTGTCCGTTTCCTTTGCCACCGTGCCGCTCAGCGTGCGGCCGTCCTTGAGCGAGACCGCCACGGCGTGGAAACCTTCCTTCACTTTCACCGCCGGGTTCATTGTGCTTTCGATGATGTAGTCGAGCGGCGCGCTGGCGCCGATCGTGCCGAGATCCGGGCCGACCTTGCCGCCCGCGCCGCCGATGGCGTGGCACACGGTGCAGGTGAGCGCGGCGCGGCGATAGACGAGTTCGCCTTCGACCGGATTGCCATTCTTCTTCGTGAGATCGACCATCCACGTGAAGTCCTGCGGAATTGGCGCGGCGGCGGCTTCCCCGGCGAGCGGCGTGAGGGCGGCGACGAGTTTCTCGCCGCGTTTGCCGAGCTCACGCGAGGCGCGAAGGGCGACGGTGGCCTGTTCCTTGGAGAGATCCGGAAGCTTCTTTAGCAGCGCTTTATTGAATGCTTCGCTCCCCAGGAGTTCGCGCCAGAGCGGGAGTTGCGCATTGGTGTCGGTTTCCTGGAGTACGCCTCGGAGGAAGGTGAGGGAAATGTCCGGGCGGAACGCCGCAAGCGCGGCGAGGGCACGTCGACGGATTGCCGGCTGATTGTGCTCCAGTGCGTAGTTCAGGAACTGATTGTCGATTTGCTTCGCTAGGCTCGGCTGCAAAAACGCGGTGAGATAACGCGCCGCGCCATCGGTGCCGAGGGTGCGCAAGGACTCGAAAACGGCGTCGAGTAACTCTTTGGGCTTATCGCGGCCGATGTGGACGACCAGCGCGTGAGAGACGTCCTGCTTCCACAAGCCCGCGAGGCGGACCACGTCGTTGATCGCTTCATCCGGCGCATACATGTGAAACTCCCAACCGCCGTAGGGAGGATTGGCCGGGTTCACTCCGCGCTTCGCGGCGGCGACGAGGGCAGCGGCGGCGCGGCGGTTTGCGTCCGCGTTGGTAAAGGCGAGCGCTTTGTCCGCAAGCGGCGGGTTATTGTCGCCGTCCGGAATGGTATTCGCAAGCAGGCCATCCAGCAATTGACGCAGTTCCTTCGGACCGCCCGCCTGGCCGATGAGCTCGATCCACGGTCCGGAACCGTCTTTAGGCAGCCCATTCCTCGCGATAAAGTCGCTGAGCGCCTTGCCGGATTTTTCCGGACGCAACGCGCCGAGCGCCCAGGCGAGTTGCTTCTGTTTGTCAGCGGTATCGGGCTTCCATTTTCCTTCAGCGAGCGCGGCGAGGAAGACGTCGTCGAGGTCGTTGATCGAGAGCCACGCCGCATAGCCGTAATAGGGATCGGCGGTATCGGAGAAGGTGGGTTGGTTGAACTGGCTGGTGCCTTTGTCTTCGCTGCGCGTTTCCTTGGCGGCACCGCCCGGGACATTGAGCGCGGCCTCGAGAATCAGTGCGACACTCTCGGGAGTGCGAATTTGCGCGAGTGCACGCATGGCTTCGACGCGGACGCGTGGGCTTTGATCCTCGGCAAGCTTCTTGATTTTATCGAGAGATAGAACCGATTGGAGGACGCTTGCATGAGCATCGACCAGTTGTGCTTCGCGTTCATTACGCGCCTCTGTTTGAGCAGATTTGACTTTGTTCAACGCAGCTTCAGCGGCCGGAAAGTAGCGCGCGTGCAGTTTCGCAATTCGAGCGCGCGTTTCCGGCGAATGAGAAGCAACTCCAAATGTAAACGAGTCCCATTGCTCTGGCCTTCCCCAAGCAAGTTTAAGTTGAGCCACGACTTGTGCCTCCTTGGACCAAGAGTCGCCACCGGCCATAGTGTACACTGGCAATTTCCCAAGAACTGCATCCGCTCCACGTTGCTGCAAAACCCGGAACGCTTGTTCTCCCGTCCATTGATCGCCGCGGGCGGCTAACTCAACAAGTTTCTCGGAAGACGCGTCGATCAGCTTTGCGGTAGGGGACGCTGTCGCTCCCTTCGGCGCAACGCGCCAAATCCGCCCATTCACGTGGTCGCGGCGCGGGTCGCGGAAGTCGACTTCGCCGTGATTGATGATTGGGTTCGTCCAGTCGGCGATGTAG
>CBHXZU010000102.1:0-12108 GCA_966125105.1 uncultured Prosthecobacter sp. | reverse complement strand
TCGATTCGGAATCCCTTCCGAGCGATGTGGAGGTGACGCACATCAATCTCAACGACCAAACGGTCGAGGGACTTGCGAGCAAGAAGGACCCGGTTTTCAGCGTGCAGTATCATCCTGAAGCTGCGCCCGGCCCGAACGATGCGACTTACTTCTTCCGGCAGTTTGCCGAGATGATCGAGAAGTCGAAGTAAGCGGCCGCGGTTGCGGCCTTCGTGCAGGGAAACGAGGCAAGGTTAGCCGAGACGCAATGTCGCGCGACGATGCGCGCCCGCTGCTTTTTGGATTCGTGATTCCTGACGAAAGAATCAGGAAGCGGATAAGGAAATCTGCGCGACCGAAACGCGCGGCAAGTCACTCGCGTTGTGGATCAATGCGCGTCGCGGAATTGCGGCATGAACCACACAGCCACGGGTGTTTTTCGGGACGATGCGCTTTGTGCAATTCCAAACCCATCGTATGAAACTGAAATCACTCGAAGACCTGCTTCACCATGAACTGCAGGACCTCTACAGCGCCGAGACGCAGCTTCTTAAGACCCTTCCCAAAATGGCCAAGGCGGCGGAGAACGAAGACTTGCGCGCAGCTTTTGAAGAACACCTCGAACAGACGCAGACGCATGTCGATCGCCTGGACGAAATCGCCGAAATCCTCGGCAAGAAACTCACCGGCCACACGTGCAAAGCGATGAAGGGCCTCGTGGAAGAAGGCGCGGACCTCATTGCCGAGGACGCCGAGCCGAGCGTGAAGGACGCGGGGCTAATCGGCGCGGCACAACGCGTCGAGCACTACGAGATCGCAGGATATGGCACCGCGCGAACGCTCGCGGAGCAACTCGGCAAGGATGACATCGCCGAACTCCTGGAGGAGACTCTGGACGAAGAAAAGGAAACCGACGAGCGCCTGACCGAACTCGCTGAGTCTCACATCAACGCGGAAGCAGAAGCGGCGTCCGACGAAGAAGAAGACTAAAACAGATCAACTCATGAATGCAGGGGAGCGTGGCGCTTAAAGGCACGCTCCCCTGTTTGCTTTTATGAAATGCGAAACCTGCGGAAACGATTACGATAAAGCCTTCACGGTAACCCTCGAGGGCGGTGAGGAGCACAGCTTCGACAGCTTCGAGTGCGCCATCGCCAAGCTGGCGCCGACCTGCCTGCACTGCGGATGCCGGATCATCGGCCACGGCGTGGAAGCCGACGGTGAGATGTATTGCTGCGCGCACTGTGCGCAGCATGCCGGACACGCGGAGATGAAGGACCGTTCGTAGCCACACTTCACACGCGAAGCACCAAAACACGCAGGCTTCGCACCTGTCTTGGGCTTGGATGCCTGTGGCAATGTTGGGCGCTTCGCGCTTTAGATTAGCGCTTGCGCGCAGCGGTCGCAGAGATCGGGCTTGGTGTTGCCTGTGGTTGCGTCGTAGCGCCAGCAGCGCGCGCATTGGGTGCGGCCACTCTTGATTACTTTCGCTGCGGCTTCGCTTCCCGCGACGAGTTCGAGCTCGCTGATGATGAAGAACTCTTCGAGTTCATTCTTCTGCGCGGAAAGCGCGGACAACTGCGGTTCGGGCAGCTGCACGGTCACGGCAGCTTCAAGCGACTTAGCGATGGCCTTGCTCTGACGCGCCGGCTCGATCGCCTGCTGGTAAATTACAGCGCGCACTTTCAGCCACTCTTCAACCGCGGCTTCCGTCGCTTCGTCGCGGAAGGCGGGATTTGCCTCCGGGAAGGTCTCGACGTGCACGGAAGTCCCCTTCTTCAACTCCTCCCACGCTTCATCGGCGGTGTAAGCGAGCACTGGCGCGAGCAGTTTTACGATCGCGTCGAATGCGGCGTGCATAACCGCCTGGGTCGCGCGGCGGCGCGGGCTGTTTGCGGCGTCGCAATACATGCGATCTTTCGTGATATCCACGTAGAGCGCGCTGAGATCGACAGTGCAGAATTGGTTCAGCGTTTCGAAAACCTTGCGGAAGTCGAACGCTTCATACGCGGCGCGGCACGTCGAAATGACGCTCTGCAGCTTGCTGAGGATCCATCTATCCACCGCGGTGGCACCGGCGAGATACTCGCTCGTCGGGCGCGTGGCATCGAAGTCGTGCAAGTTCGCAAGGAGAATGCGCAGCACATTGCGGAACCCGCGGTACGCCTCGCTGGTGCGCGCAAACCCGTCTTCGCTAAAGGGCACGTCATTCGTGAACTCCACGCTCGCTGCCCACAGCCGCACGATGTCGGCACCATATTTGTTCACGAAGTAGTCGGCCTCCATCGGCTTCTTGTAGGAGCCCTGCTCGCTCTTGCTGACTTTCTTCTTCGTGTCCTTGTCCACAACGAAGCCGTGCGTGATCACCGCCTTGTACGGCGCATGCCCCGTCAGCGCGACGGCCGTCATGAGCGAACTCTGGAACCAACCGCGGTGCTGATCCGTGGCCTCGATATAAACGTCGGCCACGCCGCCAGTCGCTTTGAGTTCCGGATGACGCGCGGTGACAGCTTGGTGCGAAACACCTGAATCGATCCAGACATCGAGCGTGTCATTGCGGCGGGTCGTGCCCGCAGGAAGGCCGAGCTGTTCCGCCCACCACGCATCGCTTTCTGTAAACCACAGGTTGGTTCCGCGGGTCTCGACGAGATCTGCAACTTTGCGCGCGATGCCGGCATTGACGATCGGAGTGCCCTCCTCGTCATAGAACACCGGCAGCGGCACGCCCCACGCGCGCTGACGCGAGATACACCAGTCCGGACGCGACTCCACAGTGCCCGCGATGCGGTTGCGGCCCCAGTGCGGGATCCACTTGGTGTCGTCGATTGCCTTTAGCGCATCGCCACGGATCGCGTCGACCTTGATGAAGAATTGCTCCACCGCGCGGAAGACGATTGGCGTCTTGCTGCGCCAGCAGTGCGGGTAGTCATGGACGTACTTGTGCTCCGCAAGCAACGAACCGCGCTCGCGGAGGAAGGTGACGATCTCCGCGTTGGCATCGAAGACATACTTGCCTGTCCACTGCGGCACGCCGGCTTCATCCGTCAGGCGACCGTAATCATCCACCGGCGAAAGTACCGGCAGGCCATGCTGCTGTCCGGCAACATAGTCATCTTTACCGTGACCCGGCGCGATGTGCACCTGGCCGGTGCCGGTATCGAGCGTGACGAAGTCCGCGCCGATGATCCGCGATGTCCGATCGAGGAACGGGTGCACGGCCTCGTGACCGATCAAATCGCGACCTTTGAACTCGAAGTATGGAGCCGGGCAGTCGGCCGGGTTTGGATACTTCTCGCGGTCGTCACGAGCTGGTTTGAATCCAGTTTCCTTCTCGAACGCCGGAAGGAGGCTCTTCGCGATCACAAAGTTCGAGCCGCTCAGGCGGTGTTCCTCCGTTTTCACGAAGGCGGTCGCGACGTAATCCGCGTCCGGCTGCACTGCGATCGCCACGTTCGCCGGGAGCGTCCACGGCGTGGTCGTCCAGATCACCATGTTCACTGCGCCGAGACTCCGCAGATTGGCTTCGACGTGTGCTCGGATGTCGTCCAATTCCTCCGGCGGATTCTGGAACGAGGTATAGCCGGGTTGGCCCAAGCCGGTCGGGATCGTTTTCAGCGGCATCGCGACATAGATCGCGGGATCGGTGCGCTGCGCGTATTCCACTTCTGCTTCGGCGAGCGCGGTCTGCGCGCCGGTGCTCCAGTAGACGGGCTTCTTCGATTGATAGACGAGGCCCTTCTCCACAAAACCCGCGAAAGCGCGGATGATGTCTGCCTCATACGACGGCGTTAGCGTGAGGTAAGGATCTTCCCACGAGCCAAGCACACCGAGGCGCTTGAACTGGCGGCGCTGGATATCGATGTACTTGCGCGCGAATTCCTCGGCGCGACTACGGATCTCGGCAGGAGCGAGTCCCTTCTGCTCCTTCACCACCTTGAACTCAATGGGCAGACCGTGGCAGTCCCAACCCGGGACGAACGGCGCGCGAAAGCCGAGCATCGACCGGCTCTTCACGATGAGATCCTTCAGCACCTTGTTCAGCGCGGTGCCCATGTGGACGTCGCCGTTGGCGAATGGCGGGCCGTCATGCAGGACGAAGAGCGGCTTGCCTTCGCGAGCGCCGAGGATCTGCTGATACAGTCCCGCGGCCTCCCATTTCGCGAGACGATCGGGTTCCCGCTTCACGAGATCGGCCTTCATCGCGAAGTCCGTTTTGGGGAGTAGCAGCGTGTCTTTGTAATTGGCGCTCATCAGATCAGGCGTGAGAAAAAGAGCGCGGACACTACGAGCGGAGTTTGTCCGGGTCAATTGCGAGCCGGACTCAACTTGCGGCGAATGGGCCAGGCATTTACCCAAGGGCGGTGGCGAGCCTCCGCAACCGCCCGTTCACCAATGCGCATCTTTCCCTTCCCTCGCGAATGGGGCTTTGCTTGAGTCCGCAGTTCATGCCCATGCCTAGACATTCCCTCTCAGTCCTTGCCGTCATCTGTGGCCTGCTTGCCACGAGTTTGGCGGATACCGTCACCCTGAAATCCGGGGAGAAAATCGAAGGCCGCATTCTCAACGAGACGGACACCGAAGTGACCATTGAAGTGGCTGTCACTGCGTCCATCAAAGATCAGCGCGCAATCAAAAAGGCCGATGTCGAGAAGATCGACAAAGCGCAGCCGGATCTCGAGGAGTGGGCGAACCTGAAGAACATCTCGCTCGGAGAGGAGTCACTTGATCCGGCTGACTACCAGCGCTCGATCAACCTGCTCAATTCCTTCGTTACCCAATATCCGCAGAGCGCGCATGCGGCGGAAGCGAAGAAGAAAGTTGCCGCTTTGCAGGAAGAGCAAAAGCGCGTCGACGCTGGTGAAATGAAAATCGGCGGCAAGTGGCTGACGGCGGACGAAGTGAAGGAAGAAAAGGTGCAGATTACCGGCCGCGCGTTGCTCGCCCGCATGAAGGCCTATGCGCAAAAGGGACAGTTACCTGAGGCGATGAACGCATTCGATGCGATCGAGAAGTCTGCGGCCGGAAGCGCGAGCTTCCCCGATGCTGTCTTGCTCGCCCGGCAAATCGCGCCCACGTTGAAAGGCGCAGCGGATCAAGGTCGCATCCAACTGAAGGCGCAGATGGACGAGCGCAAGCGACGCGTGGCAAATGCGCCGGCGGCGGAGAAGGCCCAGGTGGAGACGATCCAGAAACAGCAGCAACTTCAGACGGAAACCTATATCACCAACCTGGAGAAAGCGGGCGTGAAGTGGTTCCCGCTCACGCCTGCCACGGACAAAAGCCTCAGCGCACTGAGCTCTCGCGCTGGAGGCCTCGTGCAGACCCTAAATCAGCACAACATTCAGCGCATGAGGGATTCAATCGCGGCGACGGATCGAGCCCGCGAAGCGCTGGAGAAGAACGATGTCGCCGCGGCGGAGAAAGCACTCACGGACGCAAACGGCGCTTGGGCGAAGAACGAATACATCCTCCGCCTGCAGCCGAAGGTCGCTGCCGCCAAGACCGCCGCTGCCACATCTGCCCGCGATGCTGACGCGGCCGCAAAGGCAGCCGCCGCTGCCGCAACGCCTACACCCACGGCCAAACCGAAGGCCACGCCCACCCCCACCGCCGCAGCTGCGCCGGTCGTGGAAGAGGAACCAAAGAAAGGATCGGTCCTTTCAAATCCGGTCTTCTGGGTGATCCTCATCATCGTGCTCACTGCTGCGGGAGCCGGAATGGTGGCGCTGCGGAAATTGCGCGACCCCTCCAAAAACATCCTCGACCAGGAGTAGGTTTTCGGAGTTTTTCCGGGACGACTGCTTGATGGGAGATTGGCGGCATTGTCCTGCCGATCTCCCGTCGACTGGTCTTCGACCACCTACTCATGCCTCGCACCGCGCAGATTCATCGCAAAACCGGAGAGACCGACATTCGCATCGCCCTCACGATCGAAGGCCGGGGCCACAGCGAAATTTCGACGAAGATCCCCTTCTTCGATCACATGCTGACGCTGTTCGCGCGCCACAGCCTGGTGGATCTCAACATCCAGGCGGACGGCGATATCGAAGTCGATCTGCACCACACCGTGGAAGATACCGGCATTGCCCTCGGTCAGGCTTTCACGAAAGCGCTCGGTGATAAACGCGGCGTCCGCCGCTATGGCTTTGCTTACCTGCCGATGGACGAGACGCTCGCTCGAGTAGTCGTCGATTTCAGCGGCCGTCCCTTCCTCGAACATCGCGTTCCGAGCGGCGTGGGCTCCATTGGCTCCTTCGCATTTCAACTCGTGGAAGAGTTCCTTCGTGGCTTCTGCGTGCACGCAGGATGCAATCTGCACACGGAGATTCTCTACGGCCGCGACGCGCATCACATGGCGGAAGCGATCTTCAAAGGACTCGCCAAAGCCGTCGATCACGCCTGCCAGCTCGACCCCCGTGTCGAGGGCATCCCGAGCACGAAAGGCGTGCTCTAGCGACGGCTGGCGCCGTCTTGCGCAGAAAACCCGCAGTGAGCGCTGGCGCGACTGGCGTTTACCGCCCACTTTGATTGCTTCTCCATGTCCAATTCGTCTGTTGCTTTGATCGATTACGGAGCCGGGAACGTCCGGAGCGTGTATAACGCGCTCAAGTTCCTCGGGGCCGACGCGCTCCTCACGGATCGCGCTGAGGAGATCAAAGCCGCGAGCCGCGTCATCCTTCCCGGTGTTGGCGCGTTCGGCGATTGCGTGCGCGGATTGAAAGAGCGCGGCCTTTGGGAGACCACTCGTGAGTGCCTCGCGGACGGACGTCCCTTCCTGGGAATCTGCGTGGGTTACCAGATGCTGTTCGAGGAGAGCGAAGAATCTCCGGGTGTTGAAGGACTCGGCTTTTTTGAAGGCAAGGTCCGTAAGTTCTCCACACCGGGACTGAAAGTGCCGCAGATCGGCTGGAACGCGCTGGATCTCACGCCTCATCCGCTGTGGGCGAATCTTGGCAGCCATCCGCACGTGTATTTCGTGCACAGCTACTATTGCGAGCCGACCGATCCCTCAGTCGTGATCGCCAAGTGCACCTACGGACAAACGTTCGCCGCGGCCGGGGCGCGGGGGCCTGTTGCCGGGGTGCAATTCCATCCTGAGAAGAGCCAGGACGCCGGCTTGGGGATCTTGCGGAACTTCCTGCTATAAAAAGCAAGAGGTCGGAGGTCAGAGTCAAAGGTCAGGCGCAAGCGAAATGCCGCGCCCTTCTGCAAGGAAGCGCGTGTGAGAACATGAGTGGGACACGAGCCGGCTCCGACCTCCGCTCCCTACCCTCTCACAGAGCTGGCGCGCAAATGCTCCAGCACATCCTTGAATCGCGCGGCGTTCTCAGGATTGGCCGCTACGCACGCCTCATGCGCGGTCATCATGACCTCACGCGTGTATTCTTTGTCCGCGTGTTGCTGCAGCGCGGTGCCATTGGCCACGGTGACACCGGTAGGTGCCGGATCGTGGGAAAAGAGCGCGTCCAATCCGAGTCCCTCAAGCAATTCGCTGTTGCGATTATTGCGGTTCACGACCCACAGGTGACCGTCCCCGAATTCCCGCAAGCGCAAGGCCATTCCCGCGAGGGTGCCCATGAACGTGCTGTCCATGGCCGGACAGTTTGCCAGATCCACGACAAAGTCGCGACGGCCCCCGTCCATCATCTGACGGGAAAACTCCTTCAAGCCCGGACTGTTCTGGAACGTCCCCTTTCCTTCAACGCGGATCCAAACAGTGGGACTGCTGTCAGTATCGGCAAATATGCTTGGCTGGAGACTCATGGCTCAACTCAAACCTGATCACGATAGATAACGATTACTGCCGCTCTGGTCAAATCTCCGGAAAAGCGGAAGTTTCGCCATTAGTTCCAGAGGAATGACTGACGGAGAGCGACGACACGGTTGTTTTGGATCAATAGCAAGCGGTACGCCGTCACCTTGCCCTCATCGGCATATTCGTCACCAATTACGGTAAACTTCGTCTCAATGGTCCCCTTCGCGGCCGGGTAGAAAAGTTCCTTGGCCTGCACGTGGGAGCCGAGGTTTTGCTGCCGATATTCCAGCCGGACAGTCACATCCGCCGGCTTTTCCGAGCGCCACCAGACATTGAAATAGTGTCCGAAGCGCTCCTGGCGATCATAGGAACTCACCGCGCCAAAAGCGACGCGCTGCCGCTCGAACTGCATCATTTGGTTAAAAACTGGCCGCGTGGAACTCGAGTCGCGGGTGTCGTAGAAGAAAGTCGAGACTTTCCGGAATGAGAAACTGTCGTCCAAGGCGAGCGGAAGGACGGGCGCCTTCGTCAACGGAACCTGCCGGGGCGGCTCTTTATGGACGGAACTACAGGCGCCAAGCGCGAGGCTCGTAAGGAGCACGATGACGAGGCGAATCATGGGCGCGGAGTCAAAGCAGACTGCCACCACGGATGCAACGCAGATTCCCTAGCATCTCGAACGCTCCATGCTAACAGGTTGGGGCATGACCTTCCGTTCGTTGTTCCGGATCTCCTGCGCCGCGGTGTTGTGTGTCTCGACCGTCCTGGTCGCAAACGGTTCGGAAAACCCGCCGAGCGATGCGAAGCAACAGCCATCCAAGTTCCTCAGCACTCAAATCCAGGTTCTCCGGAAAACGTCCGTGCTCGAGCCCGTGCTTGCGGTTGCTGCACCGGACAAAGAAGCCGCCTCCGCCAAGGACGGACACGACTACGTCCGCTACGTCGGTGACAATCAGCGCGGAAAACTCGAGACGGCGGTTGTCACTTTGCAAAATGCGGCCGGCGCGAAAGTGGAACTCATCGGCGCGGTGCACATCGCCGACGCAGCGTACTACCAGGCGCTGATGAAGCTTTTCACGGGTTACGAAGCGCTTCTCTTCGAATTGGTCGATGGTCAGAAGCTGCGCGAAAGTGTCGAAGCCAAGCCCAAGCCGGTTGTGAAGGTGACGCCGAAGAAGGACATTCCGCCGCCGGTGAAGCCGGTCGCGGACGATGATGAGGTGGAAGAGGCTGGCCACAATAATCCCGCCTTTGCCGTTCTCCGGATGATGATGCATGGCATCGGAACTTACCTGCGGCTACAGTACCAGACCGACGGCATCGACTATCACACGAAGAACTTTGTCCACGCCGACGTGAGCATGGATGAGTTCGTCCGCCTGCAGGCTGAGAAAGGCGAGAGTTTCGCCACGCTGTTCCAAAAGGCTTTCGAGGCGCAAATCGGGCGTGGTCCCAAAAAGGATGAGGAGCCAACCGGAGGTCAACTTCTGCTGGCGCTGCTCGGTGATTCGAGCGGAATCAAAATCGCCATGGCGCGCATGTTGGGCAAAGCGGAAAGCCTCGGCGCGGAATTGGGCTTTGGACCGGATTCGGTGATCGTCGGCGAACGCAATCGCGTGGCGTTGGAAATCTTCGACAAGGAGCTGAAAGCGGGGAAGAAAAACCTCGGCATCTTCTATGGCGCCGCGCATTTGCCGGACATGGAGAAGCGACTGGAAGCGCGCGGCTTTCATCGCGCTGCCGAACGCTGGCTGACGGCTTGGGATATCAAGCCGCGGGTCGAAGAGCAGAAGCCGGGAAAGTAGTCACCGGCAGGCCAGCAACAAACGGCCAACGCAATCGACACCGAAAAGCGGCAACGAAAAGCCGGTTCTCCTGATGGAGCTTCAAGCGACTGAAGGACCCTGGGCCACCCGCGAAAGCTTCATCGCCGAAAAGAAGCCATTCACAGTCCGATCCTGGTAGCGACGAGCCGGGCTGACTCTGCCACTTTGGTGAGCTACGGGACGACGTTGATCGTCCGCGCCACCTCCACGGGAAGCTCCTGACCGTCCGCGGTCTTCAGGTTTGCCTTCAGCACCATTTGCATCACCGGCTTTAGCCCGGGAATGCTGAGAGTCACGCTGCGGCCGTCTCTCGAGAGCCTGGCCGCCTGGATGTCGACGACGTCGCGGCCTTTCTTCTTCGGGTTCGAAGGCGGCACGTCGGGCGACCCCTAGGTCATGTGCCAGATGTAATTCCACTGCTCGCCCGCGTAATTCTGAGCGTCCTCTGCGCAGGCTCGGTCCAGCGGCACCGCAAAGTCCAGGGTGATCGCGTCATTTTCCACCTTTGAGCCAATCGGCATCAACACCGGCTTGCCCGTATAGCGCACCCGGGCGAGCGAGCCGTCGCGCACAGCGCGCGATTGCCAGCCCTTGATGCCGCACACGTAGAGCTGTCCGTCCTGAGGCGCGAATCGCGCGCGATGGATTCCGCTCTCGAAGCCTTTCACGGAGAACTTGGTCACGGCCGCTTGCGAAACATCCCCGATGCGCTGCTCAAAGACCGCAAACAGCGACGCCGCGCCGAAGGACGTATGGAGCATCCGCCCTTGAAAAGGTCCCCACTTGTCGTTCAGGCAGAATGCGCCGCCACCGCTCGAATTATCCCACGCCATCGGCAGATAGCACATTGGCGGATCGAATGTTTCAGGCGCCTTTGCCTTGGGAAACTTGCTGGGATCGGCGACGAATCCATAAAATCCGCCTGGCCGGACACGGCTGATTTTCGAAGAAGGGATCCATTGTCCCTGGTTCTCAGCGACGTAAATTGCGTCATCCGGTCCAATGGTCAGCCCGTTTGGCGCGCGGAATCCACGGGCGATCGGCTCGATCTTGGAACCATCGGCCGAGACTCGGAACAGCGGGCCATGCCAGGGTTCATCGGGACCGAGCTGATTCCCGCCGGTTCCGAAATAAAAGTTCCCCGCCCGATCGGTCTGCAAGTCGTAGGCAAAGGCGTGGAAGTTCGGCACGAGTTCGCGGCCCGCATTTACGCACTCGTAGAAGTCCGCTTCGCGGTCGCCGTTGAGGTCGTGCAATCGAGTGATTTGATCCCGTCCGCCGACGACGATCTTTCCATCGACGATCTTCAAACCCATCGGCTCGCGGAGCCCCGCTGCAAACCGCCGCCACGTAACCTGGGCCAAATCCTTGGTCAAACCAGAGGCAATCCACACGTCGCCTCCGAGCGTGCTCATGGCCAGTCGTCCATCCGGAAAGAAATCCAGACCCGTCGGGCGAATCCATGACTTCCACGGATTCTCTTCCGGAAGCGGGATCTTGTCTGCGACGTAAGCGCCGTCATCGGGCGAGACCACACCGGAGACCGTCACCGTTTGCGCCCAGCGCGCTGGACCTCCGCGAGTAAGCGCCGCGGCTTCCTCCGCGGAAAGCGCCTTCGGTGGATCCGCGATGAGCTCATACGTCGTCGCGCCATTTCGCTTCACCGCCGCGATTACTTGATCGCCATGCAGGTAAATGCCCAGCCACTGAGCCGGCGCAGATTCCTGCGTGGGCTTGCGCTGTCCCGAAATCACGACCGCTCCAGTTTCCAGTCCCTTGTAAGTCGCGCGGTTCGTCTTTTTCAGATCGAACGAAGCGCCGGTCCAGATTCCGGCGACTCCCGGCTTGCCGGTGTCGTAACAAATCCAGCTTTCGCCCGATTTGACGAGCAATCCCCGCAGGGCCACGGTTTCCGGTTTTCCGCCTTCGACCGCGACCTCCACGGCGGCTGAAAACATCGGTGTCAGAACGGTCTCCGCGCCTCGGGCCAAAACGCCGGCGGCAGGCGCGACGGATCCTTGCTGTTGGGCGGAGACGGTGGCCGCCAGAAGGAACGGTAGGCAGCCAAGAAGGGCGGTTCGGGTGACGTTGGGACGGACGAATCGGGGCATGTTGGAAGGCAAACCTTCGGGATGTGAAATCATTGGCGAGGAACACGGCGATAACAATTCCATAACATTCGCGCGCTCCCTTGAGACCTCGCAGCATTTGCTGCCCTAAACCAACACACAGAGCCCCGAATAATGAAAACATCCGTTCGCCAGTCGATGCTTCGACGCGGCTTCACCCTTATCGAACTCCTCGTGGTGATCAGCATCATCGCGATCATCGCGGCGCTCGCGATGCCGGCCTTCAGCAGCTTCATGCTCAAGGGCCGCATGGCCGACCAGCTTAACAACGGGCGCCAAATCTATCTCTCGATGCGCAACTACGCCTCCGAGACCAGCCACGGCGGCCAATTCCCGGCCTACAAGGATCCGGATGATGCCACCACGCTCGTGCAGAACTCGAACGAAGCCTTCGAAATCCTTCTGCCGCGCTACCTGG
>CBHXZU010000101.1:0-12158 GCA_966125105.1 uncultured Prosthecobacter sp. | reverse complement strand
GTTGGGGTGGTGAGGCCCATTTAGGAGAGTTCCCCTCTGTAGCGCATCTATGCGCGTGTGCAACGGTTGTGCGCAGGCGCAACGGGGCACAAAAGTGTTATGTGGGGCGGGGTGGGGAAAGGTTTTCCATGCTGTTAGGGAGCTCGCGAGAGGGCCAAAGACTAAACACCAAACACTAAAGGGTTAGCCCTGCGTGCTACCGTGACGCTCAAAACCTTTGGGGTTGGCTTGGTAGAGGCGCGCCGGAGCCGAACGGCTCACGCCTTGGTCTTAGTGTTTAGTATTTAGTGTTTCGCCTTTGCGGTGTTTGGCCCTTGGCCCCCGCCCTCTCATTCGCCTTGCACCCGCCGCCGCAGCCCGCCACGGTGCCCACGCTCGTAAATGCCATCGAAAACTGCGCCCGTGTCCCACGCCAAGCACTACATCCTGGACACGAATGTCCTGATTCACGACCCAGGGTCGCCGTTTCAGTTCCAGGAGAACACTGTGTGGATTCCCGTCGAGGTGTTCGAGGAGTTGGATCGCTTCAAAAGCGAAAGCTCTACCCGCGGCGCCAATGCCCGTGAAGTGCACCGGCGCCTGAGCGAACGCTTCAAGACGGCGGAGGAAATGAAACAGGGCGTGACATTGGAAAACGGCGGCAAGCTGCGCGTCGTGCTGAGCCCGGTCGTGCACTCCGCGAGCGGAAGCTGGCAGTCCGTCGACAAGAGCCCGCGCTTGCAGTTGCTGCGCGATTTGTTCCCGGACATGACGGTGACCGACAACCGCATCCTCGCCGCCGCGTGCGCCGTGGCGGATGCGAACAGCGGGACGGTCGTTCTCGTTACCAAAGATCTCAACGTGATGCTGAAAGCCCGCACGCTAGGGCTCCAGGCGCAGGATTACCGCACCGACCGCGTCGACGACGGCGATATCCAGATCACGATGCGCCGCAAGGACGAGGAATACGAGACGCTCGATGTCTCGGCGCACACACTACAGGCCTACGCCAGCCAGGAGAGCATGGTGCTCGAAAAGGCGAAGAGCCTGCTTCCGAATCACTACCTGCTCCTTCGCAACGAAGAAGAGCCCAGCCACGCGATTCCCGCCCGTCACGTCGCCGAGGGCGAAATCCGCAAGCTCCGCCGCGACCGCGTGACCATTCGTGGCGGCCGTTGGCTGACCGCGCTCAATCTCGGCCAGCGCTTCTTCCTCGACGCGCTGTACGACCCGGCGATTTCGCTCATCACCGTTTACGGCAAAGCTGGCACGGGCAAGACGCTGCTCAGCGTCGGCGCCGCGCTTGAGCAAGTGCAGAGCGGTGACTTTGAAAAGATGCTGATCACGCGCGTGATCATGCCCACCGGTCGCGACATCGGGTTCCTGCCCGGTCGTATCGAAGAGAAGATGCAGCCGTGGGTGCAGCCCGCGTTCGATGCGCTGGAACTCTTGCTCACCAAGCCGCGCAAGCCCGAGCAATTCGAGAAGAAGAAGCAGAGCCAGCGCAAGGTGGAAGATCACCAACCCAGTCACGGTGGCGGTGGCGGTGGCGGCGGCGGACAAAAACCCGCCGGGCGTCCGTGGGAACCGTTGATGGCGAGCGGCCAAATCGAAATCGAGGCGATCACGCACATCCGCGGACGAAGCATTCCCAACGCGATTTTCATCGTGGACGAAGCGCAGCAGTTGACGCCGCACGAGGCCAAGACGCTGATCACCCGCATGGGGAAGGGCAGCAAGATCATCCTGATTGGTGACTTGGGCCAGATCGACAATCCCTACGTCGACGCCCACACCAACGGCCTCGTCTACGCCCGCAATCGCCTGCAAGGAAACTCGTGGATGGCCCACGTGAACTTGTTCAAGGGAGAGCGCAGCGAGATGGCTGAAGTCGCGGCGAACTTGATGTAGTCGCGAGCAGTCCCGCTCGGCCGGGGCGCGACTTTCGGGATATGGCCACCGCGTCTGCGATCGTCTTGCTCTCTTGATCATGGATCCACTGGGCAACGTGGCGAACTTCATCGCCGCGCTGCAGGCGGTCCCGCCCGAGCGTCGCGTGCGCGTCATTGCACGGGAGCTCCTGTTCGCGCTGGGGATTCTCCTGTTTTCCTCTTCTGCGGAAGGTGGGTGCTCGGGTTTCTGCGCCTCAAGGAAGAGGCGCTCGTCATCAGCGGCGGAATCGTGCTCTTCCTCATCGCGATCAAAATGATCTTCCCGGCAGCGACGGTAGAGAGTGGAGAACGCATGGAGCCATTCATCGTCCCTTTGACCACGCCACTCGGACCGTCGTTGATTGCGACGCTCCTGGTGATCGTAAGCTCGGAACCTCAAGCCATGGTCTGGCTGACTCCGTTCAGGATGACCTACTTTTTCATCCCGAAGATCCGCATCAAAACGCTGAGAGATGTGGGTAATTGCAAGCTGCAGGATGACCGGCTTTTCCTGCCCGCGATTCTGGAAGGCCCCGAAGAGCTCCGGCCTCGTGCTTTCGAAGTGTGCAATATCGTGTCAACCAGCACCGGCCTCAGAAGGATTCCGGTTGACGCCGCAATTAGTGTATTAGTATATTAATACACTCACCCGCTTCCCATGAACCGCTTTCACGCTCTTCTTCTCGCGGCCGTGGCCGCTCTCGTGACGTTGTGCTGGTTTGCTTTTCTCCGCAGTGAGCCGATCTCGCCCGATGGCCTCACGAAGGTTACCGGGCCCGCTAACGTGAAGACGCCCGCCCTTGCCGAGAACAGCGGGACCGAAAAATCCAGGATCGGAGAGCCGATCGCGGAACGGCCTGATTCGGAACGCGACTCGCGCCAGGAGGTCGCAACGCTTCAGAAGGAGCAAAGACCGGCAGCAAACGGAAAACGTCCGATCGCTGATCCGGAGATGAAGAAGGTGCTGCAGGCCGAGGCGGCTTCCGGCGCCGAGAGAACGGTGGACGCCTTGCTGGACTCCGGACTCGCGAAGGAACTCGGCCTCACGGAAGAGAATCGAGCCGCTTTGCGCGCATTGCTGGTGCAGCGCGCCGGTCTCGTTTGGGAACAAATCCTCATCCCGATGGCCGCCGGCGAACTAAAGGGAGAACGCCTCGCTGCGGCGGGGCGGAACGTAAAGGAAGCGGTTAACGCAAACAGCGCGCGCATTCGCGACCTGCTGGGACCCGAAGGCTACGCGCGCTATGAATGGTATGACAAAACCCAGCCCGATCGAGACGCGGTGAAAGACCTCGCTCCTCAATTCAAAAAGTCCGGGTTCGATTTGAGCAGCGATCAACAGCGCCAGCTCGCGGCGATGATCATCGAGGAACGAAAGAACTTCCCCTTTCAGCACGACTTCCCCGGCCCCGCTGAGGTGGACTACTCGCGCTTCCACGAGATTTTCACGTCCGACAGGGCTGATCTGCATTTCACCGAAGTGAAGGCATTTAATCAGCGGCTGGCCGACCGGGTTCAGGCGGTGCTCGATCCCGACCAGGTAAACCTTTTCCGAGAACTGATGGATGCCCGGCTGCAGCGCGCAAAACTCACGGTGCGCACAACAATGGCCATGATGGAGCAGAGCAAGTAAAAGAAGGACACCGCTCATGCAGATTCGCATCACTTCGAACGACGGGGTCCCGATCTACCTGCAAATCGTGAATCAAGTGAAACAATTGATCGCATCGGGCAGGCTTTCCAGCGGCGACGAAATCCCGCCCATCCGGACCCTGGCCGAGCAACTTGTGGTGAACCCCAACACGGTCGCCCGGGCATACCTGGAGTTGGAACGCGCGGGCGTTGTCACGAAGCGCCACGGCACCGGCACCTACGTATCGGAATCCACCCGGACGTTGCCGCACCGCGAGCGCATGAAGATCTTGCGGGAGCGCATTGATGCACTGGTCACGGAGGCCAGGCACCTGGGAATCGACCTGGCCGAAGTGATCAAGCTTTTGCAACAAAGAGATGCCGCCTTGGACCGAGGATGACCTTTCCTTCGCCATCCTCCGCCGACGCCGTTATCACGGTGACGGAACTCTCCAAGAGTTTCGGCGCGAAAGTCGCGCTCGAGGACGTCTCACTCTATGTGCCGCGCGGCGGAGTTTTTGGATTGGTCGGCGAAAATGGCGCCGGGAAAACGACTTTGATCAAGCACCTTCTTGGACTGCTGCGGCCCGGGCATGGATCGGTGCGGGTCTTCGGGTTGGATCCGATTGCGAGTCGCGTGGAAGTTCTCGGACGACTCGGATATCTGTCGGAAAGCCGCGACTTGCCCGGATGGATGCGCGTGCGGGAACTGCTGCGCTACACGGCCGGGTTCTATCCCGGATGGGATGCGGACTACGCCGAGGAGTTGCGGCTACAATTCGACCTGGATCCCGAAGCTCGCGTCCGCTCGCTTTCTCAAGGCCAGCAAGCAAAGGCCGGGCTGTTGCTCGCCCTGGCGTATCGTCCGGAACTGCTGGTGCTGGACGAGCCGAGTTCGGGACTGGATCCTCTCGTGCGCCGCGACATCCTGGAAGCGATTGTGCGGTCCGTCGCGGGCGCGGGCCGAACGGTTTTGTTCTCGTCGCACTTATTGGAGGAAGTGGAACGCGTCTCGGATTATCTCGCGATGCTGCATCGCGGCCGAATGGTGTTTAGCGGGCGCCTCGATGACGTCCGCGAAAATCATCGCCGATTGGTAATCCAATTTGAAAAACCCATGGACCATCCACCGCAGTTGGATGGCGCAGTCAGCATCAGCGGCGGCGGACGGGAGTGGAAAGTGATTTGCAGCGCGCCGTTCCGCGATCCCGTGACCGATGCCGCTCGTCTCGGCGGGATCGTCGTCGAGGATCAGCTGGCCACGCTGGAAGAAATCTTCGTCGCCCGGGCTGGAAAGGGTGCGCCGGTATGAAGTCGCGCTCCAGCCTTCGACGCTTTGTATCGATCGTGCAGGCATGTTGGCTGGAAAAACGCGCGGAGCTCGCGCTGGTATTTGCGATCCCGCTCTCCTACGCCGCTGTCTTCCGCATTGGACTTCTGCGGAACGGACGAGAAGACTTCGTGAGCGGCGTCGGCTACTTTTGCTTTGGGTTGTCTCTGCTGCTCGCGTTCACGTTCTGCGGTTTTACAGAAACGGATCGGAAGGAGCGCCGGAGCGGCTATCCCGCGCGGATGTTCACGCTGCCCGTCTCGAGCGGCGTTTTGGCGGGGGCGCCGATGGCATTTGGGGCGATGGTTGTCAGCTTGCTCTACACCGCGTGGGCGCTGATTGCATTTCCTCGCGGGACATTGCCGCTGACCTGGCCGCTTCCATACGTTTGCGCGGCGGTCCTGTGTTACCAGGCGACTATTTGGGCGCTGGCGCGATGGCGTGTCATTCGCCTGCTCGCGCTTGGTTACGGCGGTTCAGTGTTTGCCCTGGCCTGGATGGCGTTTCGCAGCGGAACCGACGTGGCGCCCGAGTTGAGCTTCGATTTGGGCGAAACCGCGCGCGAAATGCTGACCTGGGGCTTAATTGGCACGGCATCCCTGGCCTTCACGGTCTCGTGGCGCGTGATCGAAAGCCAGAGGAGCGGCGGGATGCGGGCGCGCGCGTTGCGGTACGGCGGTGAGCCTCGTGAGTCCTGCTTCGGCATTGGCGTTCGGACCCGGCCGTCGCGCGATGTTCATAGCGCGGCTTTCACCACACCGGCGGCCGCGCAGTTCTGGCTCGAGTGGAAACGCCACGGAAAGGCGCTGCCGCTGGCGACGACGGGCATCCTGCTACTCATCGTGGCGCCTGCGCCATTCGTCGCGCCCGTGAGCGGCGAGGCGGCGATCCTGGCAACCTTCTGGATCCTCGCGACTCCTTTGCTGATCAGTTTTGTGCTCGGGAAAGCGCTCGGAAAAGCGGATCTTTGGTCGAGCGATCCAGCGGTGCCTTTGTTCATGGCCACAAAGCCCGTTTCTCCGGACACGCGGGTCTCGGCAAAGCTGCGCATGGCCGCCGCGGCCGCAGTGCTATCGTGGGCCCTGATCGGCGCAGTGGTCCCGCTGTGGTTTTGGTTGTGGTGCGACTATGAAGTGATCACGCGGGCGTGGGACGCGTTGCGTTTTTCCTACTCCTTGCGCGAACTCTTGAGCGTTTGCGCTGCGCTCATCATCGCGGCGGTGCTCCTCACGTTCCGCTTCCTGGCGGGGAGCATCTACATCGGGCTGAGCGGCCAGCGTTTTGCGATCAACCTCGCGGCCTGCGGAGTATTCCTCGCGCTCTTCGGCACGCTTGCCGCGATTCTCGCCGTCTCGCAACGGCAGGCGCCGCTCGACTTCTTCGAACCGGCACAATGGATGGCGTGGACTTTGGCCGGGGTGTTTGCCCTGAAGCTCTGCGCCGCGTGCCGCGTAACCACCCAAGCCATCCGCGCGCGGTGCCTGATGCGGCGATCCGCGCTGCGGTATGGCTGGTTTTGGCTGATCACGACCCTCTTGCTGCTCGCCCCTCTCTGGCTTTTCGCGCCGGCGAAGGGCGAATGGAAATGGCTGCTGAGCGCGCTGGCACTGTTCATCGTGCCCTTGTTTCGCACCGCGGTCGCGCCATTCGCCGTAGCCTATTCCGATCGCGGTTGAGCCGGCAGATTAAAACACCGCCCTTGCGAGCACTAGGGCTACTTCCGGATCTCCGCGACAAACTCCGCGATCCGCTCCATGGCGATTTTGATCTGCGCGAGGGACGTGGCGTAGCTACAGCGGATGTGGCCTTCGCCACTCGGGCCAAAGGCGGGACCGGGAACGCACGCGACCTTCTTTTTCTCGAGCAAGCCAAGTGAGAACTCCTTGCTCGTGAGACCCGATGAGCGGATGTCCGGGAACACGTAGAATGCGCCCAGCGGCTGGAAGCACGGCAGGCCCATGTCGTTGAAGCTTCGAACGATGAAGTTGCGGCGCGCTTCGTATTCCTTGCGCATCATCGATACGTCGTTGGCCCCGCTTTCCAGCGCCTCGATCGCGGCGTCCTGCGCCATGGTGTTGGCGCAGAGAATCGCGTACTGGTGCACCTTCATCATTGCCTCGGTCAGGGCTGGCGGCGCGCAGGCGTAGCCCACGCGGAATCCGGTCATCGCAAACGCCTTCGAAAAGCCATGCAGAAAGACACAGCGCTCACGCATGCCGGGCAGCGACGCGATGCTCGTGTGCTTCGCGCCGTCATAGGTCAGCTCGCTGTAGATTTCGTCGGTCAGGACGATGAGATCGTGCTGGATGCACAGCTTCGCGATCGCTTCGAGTTCCTCCTTGGTCTGAGTCGCGCCCGTGGGGTTGCACGGGAAGTTCATCATCAGCACCTTCGACCGCGGCGTGATCTTCTTCGCCAATTCTGTGGCGGTGAGGCGGAAGTTATCCGCGCCGAAGGTGGGAATCGCGACCGGCACGCCGTGGGCCAACACCACCGAGGGGCTGTAGCTGACGTAGCAGGGCTCATGGTAGAGCACCTCGTCACCGGGATTGAGGACGGCGCGCAGGGCGAGGTCGATCGCCTCACTGACGCCGACAGTCACAATGATCTCCGTCGCCGGATCGTAGCCGACGTGGAAGTGCTTTTGCACGTATTGCGCGATGCGTTCGCGCAGCTTGGGCAAACCGAGGTTCGAGGTGTAGCCAGTGTGCCCGCGCTCGAGTGAATAGATCGCGGCTTCGCGAATGCGCCAAGGCGTGTGGAAGTCGGGCTCGCCGATGCCCAGCGAGATCACCTCCTTCATCGTCTGGACGATTTCGAAGAAATCGCGGATGCCGCTGCGCGGAATATCGCGCACGTGATCGGCAATGTATTTTTTGGAAGTCATGAAGTCTTAAAACGAAAGTGAGATTGCAGTTCTTGCGACGGAATGGCGGGGAGGCTGCCGCGCCAGGCCCATTCCGTCGTCGAGAATGGTCACACCCCAGCGCGGCGGCGGGCAGCCGCAGCCCAAGCTCGATCTCTCTCTCGTTTTTGCAAAATTCTCATGGGGAAACCGAAAGCCGCTGCGGTCCCGCTTCCTTCTTCAGCTCGACGCCGTTCTCCTTGTAAGCCTTGAGTCTGAAGTGCGTCGCCGTGCTGACCACTCCTTTGATGGTGCTCAGCTTTTCCGAAACGAACCCCGCCACCGCGTGCAAGGTCGGTCCTTCCACCACCACGAGCAGGTCGTAACCGCCGCTCATCAGGTAGCAGCTGAGGACTTCGGGGAAACGCGCAATGCGCTCCGCCATTTTGTCGAATCCACCCTCACGCTCGGGGGTAATCTTCACCTCGATTACCGCCGCGACCCGCTCCTTCGCCATCTTTTGCGGATCCACGATCGCCTGATAGCCAAGGATCACGCCTTCATCCTCCAGCTGTTTGATGTGCTCCGAGACTTCGCTCTCCGTGGAATTCGAGGCCTTGGCAAGGTCCGACAGAGAGGCGCGCGCGTTTTGGCGAAGCAATGGCAGGATGAGATCCATGGGTAGTTCCAAGGCTGTGGATGTCGCGTGCAGTGCCTTTCCCGGCAAGAGAAAAGACCGCGTGCCGTCGGCTACGCGGTCTGTGGTCTCGGTCTGACCGCCAGCACACGCGCCGGCGGAACCGACACGTTAATTACTTGATGGCTGCGATCTGCGAGGCGAGTTCGCTCTTGTGGCGATTCGCCTTGTTCTTGTGCACGCGGCCAGCCTTCGCAGCCTTGTCGAGCACTTGGGAAACCTTCGGGAGAAGCGCCTTCGCTTCGTCCTTCTTGCCGGTGGTGATCGCGGCGCGGATGGCCTTGAGTTCAGACTTGATGCCGGCCTTCACCTTGCGGTTGCGTGAAGTGCGCTTGACGGTCTGACGAGCGCGTTTGGCGGCGGAAGCAGTATTGGCCATATCGGTGCGTTTCTAAAGAAAAGGAGCCGGAGACTAGGAATGGAAAGAGTCTTGTCAAGTGTCGCCGCGCACAAAATGGCTCTCGGAGGTGCCGCGGTGGTGCTTTGAGACAGGATTTACAGGATTTTAGGATTAGAGGATTCACGCCAACTCGGCCTCATTCCGGGCGAGAGTCGCAGGCTCCGAGTTGGTGCTTGGGGCGATCAGGCAGTGCACGTCCTTTCGATGGCCGGGAGCTGTCTTCGTTTGGTTTGATTACCCGCGGTGGCAAGCGTCAGGAACAGTCAACAGTTCGATGGCGCCGCCCTCCCAATCGAAATCCGAAATCCGAAATCCTGTAATCCTGTAACCCTGTCTCCAAAAGTTCGACGGATTTACCGGACTGACGGGATCACGCCGAGCCAAGGGCTTCGTCGATCATGGCTCGACGTTCACAGGGTTGCGTCCAGCGCCAGCGGGCCTCTTCGCCCAAGGATGAGACCGGGTCGAAGAATAGGAACTTCTTGCCGGGCTTCACGCTCGGCGCAGTGAAGACGCTCACTCCGGTTTCGCGGTTGTAGTGATTTGGCGTGTGCACGTCCCGTTTTCCGCCGCCACCAGGCGCATCGAGGACGAAGGTTGGCGTATTGAATCCAGCGGTCACGCCACGCGTGTGGCGCTCCAGCTTTTGCGCGGTCCAGAGCGACGTGCGCAGATCTTCCACGCCTGGCACCATGTCGTGCACGTAGACGTAGTAGGGGTGCACATTCACGTAGCTCAGGCGCCGCACCAGCATGCGCATCGTTTCGGGCGCGTCGTTCACGCCGCGCTGCAGGACTGTCTGACAGCGAACGAGAATGCCGCGCTCGGTCAGTTTTCCCAACGCATCTTCAGTAAATCCCGTGATCTCGTTTGGATGATTGAAGTGTGAATGGACGACTACATCCTTGTGAAGCTTGCGCCCCAGCTCGACTACGCGCGTCAGCGCATCGACCCAATTCTCATCCGAGAGAACTTTCTGCGGCAGCACGCAAAGCCCCTTCGTCGCATAGCGGACCCGACGGATATTCGGCATCTCGAGCAACCGGCGGCCGATCTGCTCGATGTGGTCGGCCTTCAAATTGTAGGTATCGCCGCCGCTGATCACGATGTCTTCCAGTTGCGGCTGCGAGGCGATGTATTGGAAAGCCTCCTCCCATCGTGTTCCGGTGACGGTGAGCTTCATTTTTTCCACCGCTTCGGTATCCGTGCCCACGGCATAGCTGCGGGTGCAAAAGCGGCAGTAAACCGGGCAGCTCGGCTGGGGCAAAAAGAGCGCCTTGTCGCGGTAACGATGCGTCAGACCCGGGACCGGCGAATCTTCCCGTTCATTGAGGGAATCAAACCGGAGCATCGGGTGATCCGGCTCCTGCTCCGACCGGAGCGGCAAAAACTGCGAGCGGATCGGGTCCGCCATGATCGTATCGCGGTTCTGCCAGTCGATCAGCGACAGCAGATACGGCGATATCCGGAGCGCCATGGGCGCATGGCTGATCCCGGCTTCGAGATCCTCGTAAAAACCTTCCCCGACCCTTCCGTTCAACGTTTCCCTGAGCTGCCTTACGTTGGTGACGGTGTGGCGCTGCTGCCACTTGTGATCTGCGAACTCGGCCGGGGTCACCTCTGAATATGCCGGGATCGCGCGCCAGAATTCATCGCGGCGAAGGTCGCGATGCCCGAGCTCGGCGCGAGCGTCGGGTGTGGAGGCGGGACAAACCGGAGGGTCAACGTGCTCCGGATCTAGTATGGATGATGGCTGCATGGTCATATGGAAAGGAAAGCGGGACCACTGCGGCGGCGCGCTCGCGCCAACCGTTTTAGAATCTCTACCTCACGGCGCCGCAACCGGGGCGGCGGTGAGCAGGACAGTGCATCTTCACGTGTCGTAGTGGATTAGGCCCTCAATGGTGCGAAGGTCCGGCACTCTTGCAAGTGTTTCTTTCGAAGCGACGCCGCACTCCGCGCTTACCATGACCCGTGGCGTAAATGACCGCAGTCGACGCGTTTCGAAAGGAGGCAGGGGTGGTGCATCGCGTAGGACTCGAACCTACAACCTAGTGATTAAGAGTCACTTGCTCTACCATTGAGCTAGCGATGCGAGAATCAGGGCCGGCGAAAATAGATGGCTCTCGCTGCCGCTCAAGAAAATTTTACCGAATTCGGTTCTGGGAGATAAATCCTACCACCAATTCCCCATTGAACGCTGCTTGAGTTCCCACACTCGGAGGGCAGAACGGAGCAACTTGAAGTTCTTGGCGCTCCAGGGGCTGCGACGCGCGCGGCGTTTTGCGGCAGTAGGCGTTTTCATGACATTATTCCCCACACGCATCGTGCCGAAAGACTTCCGTGGATGGCGCGAAATCGAAAAAAGCGGCACAATCTTTGCGAGGACGTTAGTATGGAAAGCCCGACACAGCCCAAGGAATGAGCAACAAACGCATTTTGATCATCCACGAGGACCGACTCCTCACGAGCCTCTACCGTGAAAAACTCGAAGCCAGCGGCTTCAACGTCGATACGGTCCGCAGCCTCGAACAGGTCCCAAAGCATCTGGAAACCAAGCGCCCCGATTTGGTGCTGGTCGATTTGGTTCTCCGAGAAGGCGGGACCAATGAGTTTATCAAGACCCTCCGACAGGATGCAGCGACGCTCGAGATGCCGGTCCTCGTCCTTCCCACGAACCTTACGCAACTTGCCAACGACGCGCTGCAGTCAGGCGCTACGAAGATCATCACGAGCGGCCCAAACCCGCTCGGCACCATCCTGGACACCGCCAAGGTGAGCCTCGGCCTGCCGGGTCTGGGCAGCGCGATGGATACGCCGCTTTTCCAAGCGGATGAAGGGTGGCTGGGCATGGTATTTTCCACGGCGCCGGAGACGCTGAACCAGATGCGTCACTGCCTGCCAGGGCTTCTTTCCCAGCCACCGGATCTCGCGGTGCTCCGCATTTTCTGGACGCTGGTCCACAATTTCGCGGACCGCGCGGCCATGCTTCACCAAAAGGCCCTCCACCGGATGGCCAGCGCGCTCGATGTCCTATTGTGCGACTTGAACGATATGCCTGAGCAATTGAACCCGTCCACTCTCCGGACGCTGGGCCAGGCGATCGACTTCCTGGGTGTGCTCGCCGACCCGGCGAAGCTTTCGCGCGTGGAAGAACCCTCAACGGCCCGGATCCTGGTGATCGACGACGAATCGAGCGCCCGCGAGTTTATTAGTTCCGCGATGCAGATGGCGGGGCTTCGCAACGATGAGGCTGCCACGCCCACCGAGGCGCTACAGAAGCTTGATGGAAAAGAGTGCGACTTGATCTTCCTCGACGTGGGGCTGCCGGAAATGAACGGCTT
>CBHXZU010000100.1:0-12164 GCA_966125105.1 uncultured Prosthecobacter sp. | reverse complement strand
AGCACCCTGCACACCTCCGACAAGAAGCGCGGGACGTTTCCGTAGCAGTGGCTGCTCTCAACATTGATCACCACGTCGAACTGTTCGTTCTCAAAGGGAAGGCTCTCCGCATCGCCAGTAGTGAACTGCAAGTGACGCATCTCGGCGTGGCGCTTCGTGGAAAACGCAACGGCTTGCGGAGAGAAATCCACGCCGATCATCCTGCTCGGGTTGTGATAACGGGCAACGTAGTTCGCTCCACCGCCCCGTCCTGAACCCACTTCCAAAACGTCCTTATTCCGAAGTTCGGCGGGGCGGATGACATGCTCATAAAGCTGAATGCAGAGGCGATCGGCTTCGTCCTCTGGTTTCAGTCGTAGCCCAGTGGCCGAGCCATCCGCCGGAGCGCGTCCGTAGTTCATGAAGGTCCACTCCGGCGACTGAATCTGGCGAGCCAGCTTGGAATACCACCAGCGCCACAACGCTCGCCGCAGAGCGGGGGAGAGGTCGCATAACCAGAGCAGGAGCTTCGTGAGCATCCGGATTGCATATGTGCAAACGCCTCCCAGCGCGACTGTCCTCCACATCAAAACGACCAGCGATTGACGCCGCGCCTGCGCGGCGAAATATCGGCGCATGTCATTCACAGCAGCAGAAATCGCCGCGCACGCGGGCGGCGAAGTCGTTGGTGATGGCGCCACGCGCATCAGCGGAATTGCGCCCGCGGATATGGCCCAGGCGGGAGATCTCACCTTCGCCGATAGCGATGCCTACCTTGCCGCCGCGGAAAAAAGCGCCGCCACGGCGCTCCTGGTGGGATCCTCGGTTTCAGCATCCTCGAAGGTGCTGATCCGTGTGCCAAATCCGCGCGTGGCAGTGGCGCGACTGTTGCCGCTGTTTCATCCGCCGGCAAAGCCCGCTGCCGGCGTTCACCCGAGCGCCGTCATTGCGCCTACTGCGAAGATCGATCCCTCGGCGCGCGTCGGTCCGCTTTGCGCAATTGCGGACGGTGTAGAAATCGGCGCGAACGCCGTTTTGCATGGCGGCAATCACATCGGCCGGAACTCCCGCATCGGTGACGATACCCAGCTATTCCCCAACGTGGTCGTCTACGAAGACTGCATCATCGGTAACCGCGTGCTCATCCACGCAAGCACGGTGATCGGTGCTGACGGATATGGATACGTCTTCGACGAAGGGCGCCATCGAAAGGTGCTTCAGGTCGGCAACGTGATCATTGAGGATGACGTTGAGATTGGCGCGAACTCTGCGGTCGACCGAGCCGCGCTCGGTTCCACGATCGTCGGAGCGGGATCCAAGATCGATAACTTCGTTCACGTTGCCCACAATTGCGTGCTCGGAAAACACGTGCTCGTGATGGGGCAATCCGGTTTCGCCGGCAGCACGACCGTGGGCGACTACTCGGTAGTCGCGGCGCAGGCGGGTATCGCCGGACACCTCAAACTCGGGCGCCAATCGACGATCGGGGCAAAGTCGGGCGTGATGCGCGATGTTCCGGATGGCGGCACCGTGCTGGGAATGCCTGCGCTGCCTGACAAACAAACGAAGCGCCAATGGATCGCGTTGCAGCAATTGCCTGATCTGCTGAAGCAGGTTCGCGAATTGCAAAAGCAGGTGGACCAACTCACGGAGGGCATGTAGTCGGGCAAGCCAGCTTGTAGCGCCGGAGTTCAGCTTCCCGCGTTGGGATCGAGGAAATCGGCATCGCAATAAGGCAAACCCAAGGCTTTCGCCCTCGCGGCGTAAGCGCTGGGCGCGGCCCAATCATGCCATAGGAAATTGTCCGTGGGCGCGCAGCGGTCCGTTCCGATGAATGGCCACACCGCGTAACCGTCACGTTCGCGTGGGCGGGCTCCAACTTCCAGGTCGAAGCTTCGCGCCGTTTGGCAATTGTAGATCGCCGCGCGCCTCGCGAGGCGGTGAATGAAGCCTTCGACGAAGGGTGTTTCGCTTTGCAGGATGGTGCTGACGATTTCTTCGAAGAGTCCGAGTCCGAACCACACGTCGACAGCAAAGCCGAGACACTCAGTTCGGAATCCAAAGTTGAAGCTCGTCGTCCATGAACTGTAGGTTGCGTACTGGGACGCCACCGCAAGCCGCCCCAATTCTCCGGCCCACGGCTTCAACGGCAGGAAGCGCCGGCTCATTTTTACAAGGAGAGGAAGCGAACGTTCACGCGCCCAATTGAGACCGCTCGCGATCGCGCTGAGATCCCCTTTGCACGACGGGAACCGAGACGTTGTGGATACGAAATCCACGCGGTAACGCGCGCAAAGTTGCTCGAGTTCCCTATTGTGAGGACTGCAGTCGTCGTGAATCAGGACCGGCAGAGACGGATGAAAAAGCCGGCACGTCTCGAGGTGGAGATGGACATAAGGAAGCGCGGCAAAGGTCCCGACGACCAAACCAATCTTCGGCGTCTCGGGAAACAGGAGTTCGCCGGGGGGAAGGAAGTCGGCCCAGTTCCGGACCGTCTGTCCTTCACGTATTGCGTATGGTTGCAGAGCTTCCATGTGCTGGGTTCATGCGGTCTGCGCTTCCGCTTCGGGCGCAGTTGCGGGCTGCGTCATTATAGCTCGGTGAGCGATGTCTTGTTCTGCGGGAGTGAGGTAATGGGCGATTCCGCCCGCGAAATAGAGCTCGATGCGGCGGATCACCTCTTCGGCCGTGATCAAATCCATGCATCGAGGAAGCAGTTGCAGTGATTGGTAGCCTTCTTCCTCGCCCCATTCGCTCCCGCGTCGCCGCCGATCTGTCGCCAGATCCACTACGTCCAGGCAGAGATTCTTATCCTTCTCGTCTCCATCACCCAGCGGAACGGTCCTGCTCTTCCAGCAGCCCCCATTGTCGCAACAAAACAATGCGCCATTGGTATGGATGTATTGGTGATGAGGATAGGCTTCCCATTGCGCCGGCTCTCGTCCAGCGGCCACGACGACGCACGGGCGATTCTTTGGCCTGCCTCCCTTGACATCGACGGCCGCGGCCAGGTGCATCAGCGAAGTCACGGGACACACGACTCCTTGCGCGTGATAGACGAGGCGGACCAATTGCCGCATGTCCGTCTTGCCTCGGAAATCGAGCACGCCGTCGAGCCGGGGGTGAACGTGGCGCGCGTCCCCTACCTGCACGAAGAGAATTCGGTCCCGGAAGTGGTCGACCACTTGTTGCCATCGCGCCGTGTTCCACCATTTAATGGTGAAGTCCAGCTTGCCTCCCGCGACGATTATCCAGAAGGGCACGGGGACGCGCGTGATCTCCTGCACTTGGGACATCCACCTCTTCTCCTGCGGCGCGAGATGGATATCGCCCTTGAAGGCGGTTGGCGGAATTTCGATCCCGAGTTTTTCCGCAAGGTCCTGGATGAAGCCGTGGATGAAATGAAACGGACGATCGTTGCTTTGATTAATCAATGGGTAGTGGCACTCGATCTGAGTCGCCTCATCGTCTGTATCGGAGACCGATGTGATATAAGGATTGTGCTCCCAAAGTGCGTTGCACGACGTGCGCACATCGGTCGCGAACCGGCCAGGGTGAGCAAGGTGCAAGTCGCGAACCGCAGCGGTGAGCATTACAATGTCTCCCGGTGCCTGGAGGTTTTGGAGAATCAGTTTTCGCACGCTGTTGGATGTGCCAGGAGATCCGGCGCGTAAGTCTCGGCCTTGCTTTGGATTTTATTCTTTTTCTCGAGAAGACGAGCTGCCGAAATCAGGAGAGCTCGATGAGATATCGCCTGGGGAGCTTGATCCGCTGTCGCTCGGTTCGCCGGAAGGTCTATCGCTCGAACGCGAGTTGAGGCTGGATGATAGCGGGTCCATGGAACTGGAGTCGCTCGTGGAGTCTGATGATGAGCTATCGCTCGATGGTTCATTGCTCGAGAGAGAGCTACTGGAACTCGAGGATGAGATGCTGCCCATAGGATGTGTTTTTCTTTGGTTAGTTTTCGTGTTCGCTGAATGTGTCCTGGAGAATGCCTTTCGTAGGTGCGTCTCGCCTCAGTGCTGGGCTCGCCCGCGTATGAGGCTCCGGGCTTCATCGTAAATGAGCCACAGCATCATGTCGTCGAAGGCGGTTGCGTTTACGATGGCTTGGCGGCGGTCATCTGGCATGGGGTTCATCAGAGCTTCGCCGGAGCGCAAAAGCTCATCAGCTTCAGTTTTATTGCCTTGCTTGTAGGCGACGACCGCGCGCCCGAATCGGGTGGAGCTTTGAAGGTAGCGACGATATAGAACCTGCCAGGATTCGAATCGATTGGCTGTTTGTTCGGCCTGGCTGAACGCCTCGTTGGCGGCTCTGAAGTCGCCCGCGCGAAAGGCAACCAAGCCGACCGCCCTCTGGCACCATGCCAAATGCCATGCGCCATCAGTTGCTGCTTCCATCGCCTCGTGAGCGAACTTGGCAGCCTTTTCTCGGAACGACGGATCTGAAATAGACGACAACGCCCAAGCCGTCGCCGCGTGTTCCTTGGCCTCGCGATCTTGCGTTTCCTCCGCGAGCCTCATCAAGCGACCGCACGTGGTTGAAAACTCTGCTGCCGGTCTGAACCAAAGCTGCAAGACCGCTAACTGCAAAGCGCGCAAAGAATCCTTGGGCCTGACCAAAGAGCGCTGCGCAGAAATTGCAATGCCTTCCTCGAGCAACTCGTCGACCTGGTGTGAAAGCTTTGCGGCTTGCTCGGAGCTCAATCTTGGTTGTTCGAGCTGTAACCGCGTCAACATTACCCCAACGAGCTTTTTGCCTGCTCCGAGGTAGGCTACGTCATCACGCGGATAACGCGGCCGCATCGAATCCACGAGGGTGCGCAAAAGCGTCTCGGCTTCATCGTATCGACCTTCGCGTTTGTAAATCTCGGCGAGTTCCTCCCTCGCTTCGTCGACCTGGTGAGCCTCGGGGGCAGTCTTGTCTATGCTCTCCCCTGCGACGCGCGCGCGATAATGTTCTTTTGCCATTTCGGTAAGGTCCATGCCGTGGTTATCCGAGATTCGGGGCGGAAATGCATTTGACTGCGGCCACAATCCGCCGACCCGTTCAGCTTCTTCGATCTCTTGCCAACTTGGAGCGCTCCACACCAAGTAGCTCCCAGATTGTTTCCTTCCGACGATGATCGCGTTTTCGTCTTCGGTGAAGGCAATTTCGGAAAGCAAAGACTGATTGCTTGAAAGGAGCATGACTTCTTCGCGCTCCAAAGTATCCCAGATGGAAACGGACTCCTTCCCTCCAGAAGTGAAAATTACCCGTTTTCCATTTGGTGAAAAAGCCACACCAAATACGGAGGGTAATTTGCTCTTCAACACATCAATCTTCCGCAAAGTGTACTTATCAACGGATCCGGGATTCCCCATCTCGCTGGCTACTTCAAAAAATCCGATATTTCCCGTCTCGCTAGCTACTACGAGCAAGTTGCCATCCGGCGAATATGCCCACGCCTTAATTCGATCTTTGAAGTTGAGTTCGAGACGATTGGGGAGTTGAGGAGTGCGACGAAAGTTTTTCTGCATTAGCCTGGGGTTTCCGTCCTCAGCAATTTCGAGTGGGGGGATAGGTTCTTTTGCGAGCGTGAAGTGATTAATTGCCGACCAATCGCCACCGGCGCTTCGGGCGAAAACGAGCCCGCGACATGGCGAAGGAACGACCTTCAACACGTCGCCTGGCATGGAGTGGGGGCCTCGTGAAACCTGCGGCACCGAGCGGTCCCAAAGGAAAAGCTCTCCATCTTTGCTGCCAGTTACGACGAAGCGACCGGAGTACGACACAGCAATGCCATTCACTTCGCTGTTGTGCCCTCGCAAGGGCGCGGCCAGTTTGGTCCACGTTCGCGTATCCCAAAGGCGCGCGGATTGGTCTTCGGAACTGGATACAAGGATCTGGCCGTCGCCGGAAAATGCTAATTGGAGGACGTATTTGCCGTGCCCTCTGAGCCGCTTCATAAGAATGCCGCGCTCAGCGTCTAAAACACGGATTTCTGGGTCTCTGTATCCGGTAGCGAGAACCAAAGTTCTTCCGTCGGACGACAAGTCCATGGCGGAAAAACCAGTGTCGCTGCCACTTTCGGCGTCACTGTCGTCGATTAAGCCGATGGGCAGATTCCAATCCACATTATTGTCCGCCAGTCGAACTCGACGCACCATTGGGCTTTGGAATGCGCCGCACGAGACGTACAAGAATTGGTTATCGGGCGAAATGCGCGCGTTGTTGAAAAAGGTGCCACCGCCTGGAGGCATGGGAATCTGGTGAGCCACTTTTCCGTCCGCCACGCGAACCACAATCACTCTGTCGGCGTCTCGCGCATTTGTTGAGGTGTCTCTGAGCAGAACCGCGAGAAGTTGGCCGTCCCGGCTAAAAGAAAGATCGCGAATACTGCCTTTGAAATTGATGAGCGATCTTTCGACGCTGGTCCCGGTAGCGGCGATCATGAGCGCACCTGATTTACCGACGTAGACGAACGAGCGTCCATCCGGAGCGAATGTGCAGACCGCTCGTTGGCCAATCCGTTCCTGTATGACCTTTGGGTTGCCTCTTTCTTCAATATCCCACAGTTCGACTCGGCCATCGGAGTAGCCCGCGAGCACGGATTTTTCGTTTGGGGAGAAGCTGACCGCAAACACCGGAAACCCCGGACGGTGAGTTAGCTCTGCCAATGCGCCACTGCGGCACCCTTCATATAGATACCGCCATTCCCAGTCACGAAGGTCTGGGTCACCGCGGTTCGGGCGATGTCGGTCCAATAATTGACGTGCCAGTCCAATGTTGTTGGCTTTCAAAGCTTCGTTCGCGAGCTTCATGTCACTCAAATACGAGATGCGTTTGGCCTTCGTGTCGGCGAATTCACGCTTCTGGGCCTCAGCATTGGCACGCATGCTACTGGACTCCGCTCGATCTTTTTCGATCTTTGTGTGCTCTTCGGCGCGGAGAGCACGGTCTCGCTGGTAAAGCGCGGCAATGAATCCGATCACCAGAGCGACCGTCGCTGTGATCGCGAGTGAGAATGTGCGTTTGTGGCGCCGGGCGAATTTTCGGAGCCGATATCCTCGACTCGGCGGCGTGGCACTGACGGGCTCATCGGCGAGGTAGCGATGAATATCGACGCTCAACCCATTGGCGGTGGGGTAACGCCGCGCCCGGTCTTTCTCCAGCGCTTTCATCGTGATCCAGTCGAGATCCCCGCGCAGCAGTCGGACATGTTTATCATGCTCAATCTGCCTTTGCGCGGCGGTATCCGCGCCTGTTTTCGCATCCAGCCCTTGCACGGCGGTGGACGGCTTCTTTGGCTCCAATTCGATAATCATTCGCCGGATCTCTCCGTATCCGGCCTTCGTCATCTCCTTTCGAGAGAAGGGTGTTCTGCCAGTCAGTAATTCATAAAGGAGAACTCCGAGCGAATAGATGTCGCTCCGAGTGTCGATGTCCACTCCGCCCATTCCGGCTTGCTCAGGACTCATGTAGAGGGGAGTACCAATCAATTGCTCCACTTGCGTCGCAATTGTCGAGTCGGTCAGACGTCCGTGAATTGCTTTTGCCACACCGAAGTCGATCACTTTCGGAACAGGAACACCGTCTTGCAGCGCCACGAGGATATTCGAGGGTTTGATGTCGCGGTGAATGATTCCCTTTTGGTGCGCGTGTTGCACGGCCTGGCAGACCTGGATGAATAGTCCGAGGCGCGCTCGGATTTCCAACCTTTGGTCGTCGCAGTAATCGGTAATCCGCGAGCCATGGACCAACTCCATCACGAAATATGGTCGGCCGAACTGGGTCGTGCCTGCGTCGTAGACCCTCGCAATGTTATCGTGGTCCATGACCGCGAGCGCCTGTCGCTCCTGCTCGAAGCGCGCGATCACGTCCCGTGTGTCCATGCCGATCTTGATGATCTTGAGCGCGACCCTGCGCTTCATGGGGAATTGTTGCTCGGCGAGCCATACCAAGCCGAATCCACCTTCACCGATCTGCTCGATTAACTTGTAATTTCCGATTCGATCACCGGCCTCCTCTGGCTTTAGAGCGGCGAATTGCTTTTCGAGTTCCAAGTCAATGGGGGCCGCCGGCACAGCCATGAAGCCCTGTGTGTCATGAGAGCACAGGAGGTCGGCCAATTTCTCGCGCAGTTCCGGCTCGTCCGCGCACGCGGAATCGAGCCATGCATCGCGATCGGCGACAGGAAGGGCGGCGGCTCGCGCAAAAATTTCTTCGACTCGAATATTTGCGGGCGTGTTGATGGCTGAAGGAGTTTACTTCTCTTCATGCGCGCCGGGGCTTTGAATCATTCCACGGCCGGTCAAAAATTTGCTTTTATAATAGTTAGCTGCCGCGAATCTCTCGATGCAGCCAGGCGCGCGCAAAATCCCAGTCTCGCGCGGCGGTTCGGGTGGAGATTCCGAGCAAGTCGGCGGATTCCTCCAATGAGAAGCCCGCAAAATATCGAAGCTTCACGAGCTCGGCCTTGCGTTCGTCGTACGCGGCGAGCTTCTCCATGGCTTCGTGGACGCTCAGGATTTCGGCATCGTTGCCGGCCGGAGTCGGGATTTCGATCGCTTCGACATCGAGGTGTTCCGCGCCTGCGCCATGTTTTTGAGTGAGTCTTCGCCGAGCGCGTTCGACCAGGATTCGTCGCATTGCTTCCGCGGCGGCTGCGAAGAAGTGTGCGCGATTGCAAAACTCGCCGTCGCCGAGACGCAGCCATGCTTCGTTTACGAGCGCCGTCGCCTGAAGCGTTTGTCCGGATCGTTCTCGAGCCAACTTGAAACGCGCCAGTTTACGCAAATCCTCGTAAACGGCGGCGGCCAAATCCGAGCTATCAACCTTCCCGCCGGCGCGCATGACCATCAGGATTCTTGTCACATCATTATTGGGATGTGATGCTGACATTTGGCGAGTCTGACGGGCATTAGGTAAAATGCAAGCTCGTCCGCCTCGGAGGTTTCCGAAAAGAGGCTTTAGTTTGGCGTGAGCTGGCGATCGTTCGCTAGGTATGCCCGTTCAGGCATGCTTTCCGGGTCAGCTTGCAGACCGGTTTTCCAGCAATAAGGGGCCCTTTGTCTTCCGCCGAACCGCGAATGCCGCGCCTTTGAGAGCGAGATCGTTTTTGACAGGAAAATGGATGAGCGTGGCCTCGGATGGGGAACCAGAGGGACCGCGGGATTTTCTGGAAGCGATCCTTGAATGTGGCGCGTGGCATACGTCGCGCGTCGCCGGGAAGCCCTATGACTGCCGTCCTTGGGCAGTGGCTTCGCGGCCCCATTCTGCACCAGCCATCACATGCAAAAGTCGATCGTTCTCATTGGTTCCATTGCCGTCCTATTCAGCGTCGAGGCGCAAATTGCCCAAACCCCAAAACGACTTCCTGCTACGCCTGCAGCGGAAACAAAAGAGAGTCCCAAGACAGGTGATTCGGATACTCCGTCAACGAAGGCGCAGGCGCGCGATGCTGTGCAGGACGCGCAGACCCCACGCAATATCGAATCGAGAAGACCGGAAGCGCAAAAAACCGAGCGCGATCTTTCGGATGTTTTTACCGGGCCAAAAGCGCCGCATTCCTCCGTGGTGTTGCCGACTCAACCAGATCGCGGCGAAGTAGTGGGATTCGACCTTGCGAGAGATCCTCTCAACGCGAAGAAGCCGATGCAGAATCCGGACGAAATCGTTGCGGAAGACAAGGCGACGAAGCCAAAGGTCACGGCTGCGCAGCGCGCGTTGCTTGCCCAGCGCTACGATCTTACTCCCAAGCTCGATCCGGAGGCGAAGATGACCCGAGGGAAGCCCATTCCCGTGGGACCGACGGCGCGGCTGAAAGAAGGTCTCTCATGGGAGAGTCTTGGGAAGATGGCGCCCCCCGATGTTCGGGCGGCGAACGCATTTCCGTATCCCAACCTGCCGCATCCGAAGCACGCCACGGGAGGACAGGTCTTTCCGCAGGTGCAAACGGCCATGTTCCCGCGTCTCGAGCGCTTCGATCTTGAGTTCGATCTGCCCGAAGCATTCCTGCCGGAGTTCCCGCCGGCGATCTTCCTGCAAAATCGACCGGAGCTGGGGGATGTCTCTCGCGGCGAAGTCGTCTCGATCAACAACTTCCACCGTCTTTTCAAAGATCTGCTCACGCCGGTGCAGTTGGATGGACTGCGCATGCTCCTCACTCCCATGCCGCAGGAGGAGTTCAATGCGACCGACGATCGCAAGTCGGAAAACCCGAGCCTGGGCGTCACGTGTTTCGATTGCCACGTCAACGGACACACCACGGGCCAATTTCATTTGAATCCCGATGATCGTCCGCAACACCGGCGCTTCCGCCTGGATACCACAAGCCTTCGCGGTGTGAACCAGCAGCAGATTCACGGCTCAAAGCGCAGCCTGCGATCGGTGGAGGATTTCACCGAGTTCGAGCAACGCACGGCGTACTTCAACGGCGACCAGGTGCATGCCTTCAAAAAGGGCGCCTTCATCCTCGATCGCGTTCAAGTCAGCCACATGGCGCAATTGCAGAACATGCTCGATTTTCCGCCTGCGCCGAAACTCGACGTGATGGGCCGGCTGGATCGGACCAAAGCGAGCGAAGGCGAGATCCGCGGTGAAGAGCTGTTCTTCAGCAAAGCAAAGTGCGCAGAGTGCCATAAGCCGCCGGCCTACCTGGACCACCAGATGCACGACTTGCAGGTGGAGCGGTTCCTGAATGAACCACCGGATGGGCCGATCAAGACCTTCACTTTGCGAGGGATCAAGGAGAGCCCGCCATACCTGCATGATGGGCGCTGCCTCACGCTCGAAGACACAGTCGAGTTCTTCAATCTCGTGCTGCAACTCGGGCTGAATGCACAGGAGAAGAAGGATCTCGTGGTCTTTATGCGCGTGCTCTGAGGATTCGATTCGGGCGCTGTGCTGCGGGACGACTTCTCAATCGAGTCGACCTCGCGCGTGGCGCGTGAGTTCTGTTGCCCACGCAGAATACGCCGACGGGAGGAGGTCGCGCGCATCCGGCAATTAGCGCAGCTTGACTGCTGCAGATCGTGAATGGGGCCGTCGACGACGTGAAGTTCGGCATGAATGCCACGGAGGATCGTGGTGTTCCGAGCTTTACCGCTGCAAAAGCAAATGGACCAAATCGCAGCAGGGACGTAGCTGAGCCCATGGCGTCGCGATTTCCAGTGGCGCCTACCTGCATGGCTCTTAAAGCGATCATCTCAAAAGCGAGCATCGAGATCTCGGATCTCGATCGACAACTCTACGTAGACCACGTCGTCACGATTGCGCGGCATCCTTCGGAGACGGATGAGCGCATGCTCGTTCGACTCCTCGCATTTGCCTTGAACGTCCCCGCGGACACCGATCACGGCGCCCTGGAGTTTGCGAAGGATATGTGGGAGCCAGACGAGCCAGCGCTGCTGCAAAAAGACCTCACAGGACGGATCGCGCACTGGATTGAAGTGGGACAGCCGGACGAGAGACGGATTTTGCGGGCCTCGGCAATTTCAGGACGGACCACAGTCTACAGTTTTGCGAGCAGCACTCCGATCTGGTGGAAGGAACTTCATTCGAAGCTGGGCCGAGCTCGCAATTTGTCCGTGTGGCAGATTCCCGCAGAACAAAGTCAGTCATTAGCCAGCCTGGCGCAACGAACCATGGCTCTGCATGTCACGATCCAGGAGGGGAGTGTGTGGATTGCGGACGGGGAGCATTCTGTCGAAGTCTCGCCGATCCACTTGCAGGCCTGAGATCGAGGTGCCGGTCGCCCTCTCTGAGCGATCGATTCCGGAGATTCCGCAGACTTGCCGGACCTTTGCGGCCTCTGTTCCTTTTCATTCGACGAATCCCTCTTTGCGGGCGATACCGAGGGAGCCGTGGAATCTCCATCTACAGCGTCCTCCGAAATTGCCGGCACGGTCTCGCCGCGCCCCGTGGTCTTGGAGTCAGCGACAAGCGATTCGGCACAGTGCGCAAGTGATGACCGAGCGTTTTGGCCGAGTTTTCTCATGGCAATTGCCCTCACGAGCATCGCGATCGGGATCATGTGGGATATCTCGTGGCACGAGTCCATCGGACGCGACACTTTCTGGACGCCGGCGCACATGGCCATCTACCTGGGCGGAGTCCTGGCGGGATGCACGGGCGGATGGCTGGCGCTCAAGTGCACCTTCTTCGGCACTCCCGCGGATCGTGCAGCTTCCGTGGGCGTGTTT
>CBHXZU010000099.1:0-12183 GCA_966125105.1 uncultured Prosthecobacter sp. | reverse complement strand
GCTTACACTGGTTGGCCTTCGCCTCCTTGCTCCTTAATACCTTGTTCCCGTAAAGAGCCGGACAGGCTCTAGGAAGCGCATGGATCGGATTCACCCACTGGGTGAACATCAGCGCAGGCAATAACTCAGCGTAACCTGCAGTTCCGCCGCGTCCGCCGCGTCCGCAACGGTCATTCCATCGCTGCGTTCGGGCTTGGGGGATTTAGGGAGATGCGTTTACGCTGGTCTGAGCAGAAAGAGCCGCGGACTTTCCTGTCTCAAATCCCACGCGTATGTGCTGTCTTCAGTTCTCCGCGCACTCGGTGCGCGCCGCAGCATGAATACACTTCGAACGCTCTTCCTCCTTGTTCTGCTTCTCGCCGCGCGTGGCCACACCGCCCCTCCGAATATCGTTTTCATCCTCGCCGACGACCTCGGCTACACGGACATCGCGGTGAACGGCAGCAAGTATTACGAAACGCCGAATATCGACCGTCTGGCTGAGCAGGGGACGCGGTTCACGCGCTACTACCATTGCCAAAACTGCCAGCCCACCCGCGCCGCGCTGCTGACTGGTCAATACGCCGCGCGCACGGGCGTGTACACCGTGGGCAATATCGATCGCTTCGATTGGTGGAAGCGCTCGCTGAAGCCCGTGGAGAACGTGGTGAAGCTGCCGCTCGACCGGGAACTCCTGCCGCAAGTGTTGAAAAAGGCGGGATACGCCACCGGCATTTTTGGCAAATGGCATCTCGGCGAAGATGCCGCGCATCATCCGTCGCAGCGTGGTTTCGATGAAGCGATTTCCAGCGCTGGCCGCCACTTCGATTTCAACACGAATCCCAAGGTGGACGTCCCGCCCAGGACCTACCTGGCCGATTTCCTCACCGATCGCGCCGTCGATTTTATCCGGCGCAAAAAAGATCAGCCATTCTTCCTCTACTTGCCGCACTTCGGCGTGCACGCCCCGCACCAGGCGAAGGCGGAATTGATCGAGCGGTTCAAGAAGAAGCCGCCCGTCGGAGGTCATCAAAACCCAGTCTACGCCGCAATGATCGCGAGCGTGGATGAAAGCGTCGGTCGCGTGATGGCGGTGCTCGATGAGCTCAAGCTCGCGGACAACACCGTCCTCATTTTCGCGAGCGATAATGGCGGAGTTGGCGGATACGTGCGCGAGGGAATCAAGAAGGCTGGGGACGTCACCGATAATGCGCCGCTTCGCAGTGGCAAAGGCAGTCTCTACGAAGGCGGCACGCGCGTGCCATTGATTGTCCGCTGGCCCGGTACGACCAAAGCGGGCTCCGTGTGCGAAGTGCCGGCGACGCATGTCGACGTCCTCCCGACGTTCGCCGAAATCGCGAACGCGAAGAAGCCTCAGCAACCGCTCGACGGGGAGAGCCTCGTTCCACTGCTTCGTGATCCCGCGGCGAAATTGCAGCGCGACGCCGTGTTCCAGCATTTCCCCGGTTATCTTGGCGCAGGTGCCGACTCCTGGCGCACGACACCCGTGAGCACAGTGATCGCAGGAGACTGGAAGCTGATGGAGTTTCTCGAAGACGGACGCCTGGAGCTCTACAACCTTCGCGACGACATCGGCGAAACGAAGAACCTCGCGGCTGCGGAGCCCGAGAAAGCCAAGGAACTTCACGCCAAACTCGTCGCCTGGCGAAACGAGATCAAGGCACCCATGCCCACGCCGCATCGAGCCGGTGAAAAACCCGCGGGCATGAAAGCTCGCAAGGGTGGAGAAGATGATTAGCGGACGGACGGCCCAGTTAACGCGCTGACTACCGAGAGTCGCCCGAGCGTCATTGTCTCAAGGAGGGGCACCTTTCCAGGTGCCCTGCCGCGATAGCGGCCCAATAGCGAGTTCATGTCTATTGAGGTGGAGAAGTGAAGGCGCTCTATTGCGTTCCACTCGCAAACACATGGCGAGTCGAAGGTGCCGCTTTGCGGGAGGGCACCTGGAAAGGCGCCCCTCCTTGGGACAATGACGTTCCGGCGTGTGCGTCACTGGCAAGCGCCCAGCTTGGAGGCCATCTCGCTCAATTCCGCTACGGCGCCGGCAACTCCAGCTTCAGCACCCCGTAGTCTCCAAGCGGGATCCAGATTCCATTCGCCCGGTCACCGGTCGCTCTCGAAAGCTCATTATTCAAGTAGGGCGTCGAAATCCATCCGAGGTATTTCAGATCCGCGTGATCCGAGAAATCGACTGCCGACACTGCAGATCCGCTGGTCAGGAAAGTAGTCGAGAGCAGAACCCTATCGATCACGCGCTCATTGTATCCTCCAAAGCGGATCGAATCGCGCTCCACGAACTGCAGTTCCGGCTGCACATCCCACAATGATACGTAGCTCGCCAACTTTCCGTCGGTTTCCGGTGTCGCCTTGTTGTAGAAGGTGAAGACGGTCTCTCCATCGATCAGCGAGCGAGTGCCGCGCGGCAATGATAACTGCGAGGCGAGCTCCAGCTTGGTCCCGTCGTAGATCGACGCATGCACGCTAAGCTGTCTCGTCGAAATCCCGGTGCCAGTGTTGTCGTATTCCCACCCCTGCGTGAACAGGACCGTCCCGTTGCGGCTCACTCCCTTTAGCTCTCCCGGGGAACTGATCGGCGCCTTCACCAGCGGGTTCGCGGGATCGGTGTAATCCACCACGTGCAGGTAGCTTTTCCCGAACTCGAGGTCCGGTTTGGTGGAAATGCTCGCGCCCGTGGACGCGACATCGACCATCACAAATGTCGTGACCGGATACTCGATGCGGGCCGATGCGAAGATTTTTCCGCCGCCCGCAAATAGCTCATCGAACCGGCCGAGCGCCTTCGGATAAAGCATGGTCTCGTTCAAGAAAACCGGATTCGTGGGATCGGTGACGTCAAATGCCTGAAGGCGTTTGCGGTAGATCGTCGGATATCCGTTGTAGATCAGACCACTGGTTGCCAAAGAGGTAGTCGCCGTATTTGCCAGTGTCAGGGTTCCTCCGATCGACGCGCGGGTGGTGTTGAGAAGAGGTGATGCAATGATTGGAAGGTCGCCAATGAAGAAGATCGGCTGAAACCACCCATATGAGCCCTGGTCCGATATCGTGAGCACCATCGTGCCGGGCTGCGGCCACAGGATGCGGTGTTCGGCGAACTGAACAGCAGATCCAGACAAGGTTACCGCGCCTTTTTGCACGACATGCGGCAGCGACGACACGTCAAAGATCGTGAGCGTCGTCGTGGGGGGTGCCACCCTCACGCCTGGTTGGACTGGAGCCTGCACAACGTAGAGAAGGTCATCGCGGAGATCTGTCGCGATGACGGTTTCAGGTGTCAGATTGACGGACGAAATTGCCCCATCCGGATTGTTCGTGGGCGCGACGGTGATCACGGGATTCGCCCCCGAAAGATCCGCGGTTATCTGCAGGAGATATTTCCCGATCGGCCATGCCTGCAGAGTCTTCCACGCGAGCTGAACTTCGGCGAGCACCGCCGGATGGTCGCGATCCGTCGTATCCGCCGTCAGCAGATCCTCATTGCTGATGGCCACGATGGTTCCGCGGTGAAACTCCGAGCGACGCGGCGTGAAATTGCGATCGATGCGGCCGCGCATTCGCAGCTGCTGCCGCTCGAGGTCGACGAGTTGAATGCCGCCATTCGTGGTCGACGAGGGATTCCACAGCCAATTCGACCAATTGGTAGTCAGCGGGACCATGATCAGGCCCGCTTCCGGATTCACTGAAAACGCCTTCTCATTCCAGGTCGCTTCACTCCACGTCCACGCATCGGAGACCGGCAGCTGCGAGAGCAGGGAAGGGTTTGTCGGGTCGGCGACATCGAAGAGGGAAACCGAGACGCGATTGTTAACCAATCCGATCGTCACCAATCGATCGCCCATCGGTTCGATGTAGGTGCTGAATCCCGGCACTTCGAGATGGCCGACGAGCGCGGGAGCCTTCGGCGCCGAGTTATCGATGATCCAGAGCGGATCGATTTGGAGAAACGTGACGACATAAACGCGATCGCCGTCGAAGCGAGTGCCGCGAACGGTCTCATTCTGCCCAAGCGTGAGCGACCCGAGCAGGGCCGGGGCGTTTGCATTCGTGAGGTCGAAGTTCTCCAGCTTTGTGTTGCGGAGCTGAGACACGTTGCTGACCAGGCTCAGGATGCCGTTTCGTTCCTGCATCTTGAACTTGTCGCTCACCATGCCGGCGGCAATCGCGGTGCCCCGGAGGGCCACAGATCCATCGGGCGATGAGATATCGACCAGCGAAACGCGGGACCGATAGCCATTGGAAGAGAGGACCTCGCGGCGATGTTGAGCCACGAGAAAGTAATGATCGCTCGCCTGGACGGGCCCCTGACTGCTGTAACCTCCGATTAGGAGCGGAACCGTCACGGTATTCCGCGCCACTGGGTTCGCAGGATTGCTGAGGTCGAAGCCGGTGACGGAAATCTCTTCACTCGTGCTCGTCCCGCTGCGGTTCGACGTGGCTACGTAGAGCGCTGTCCCTACGAGGCGACTTTCGACCAACTTGCCGTCCAATGGGATGGTGGCGACGGTTTTGGGCTTGCCGGCGGCAACATCGCAAATGACGAGCGAGCCAGTCATTTGCGGCACATTCGTCCAGGTGAAATTCACATCGCGCTTTGTGAGCAGCGCGACGTGATCATTCCCGACGAGATAAAGCGCTTCGCCCGCATCCGGGAGGTACAATGTCCCGAGCAAAACTGGCGCGGCGGGATTCGCGAGATCCAGCACCTGGAGACCGCGATAGGGATTGAACACATACAGGCGGTCGCCATGGAGCTTCCATATATCGCTCTCCACCACATCGCGGTTAATGGTTGCCGTCCCGTTAGTGCTGCTATCCCCGGCGAGGGTCAATCCACCTCCGCCCTCTATCAGGGTGGGCAGCGAATCGTTCACGGTAAGGTCGCCCGGCGGAGTAAATATCGACGGATTGCCGGCGGCGACGACCGGTGCAGCTTTTCGTCCTACCACCCGGAGGAAACGTTTCGAAACCGCCTTGCGCAGCTTGATGGTCACTTCGCCACCCGCAATCGGGGCAGTCGCCAGCGCAAATGTGGCCCACTTTGCCGGCCGCACTTTCACCAGGCGCTCGATGGTTACCTGGTCGTATCCTGCGGGCATCTGCACACGCGCGGTGCGACCCCGCACGCTCGTGAGCGTAGGCGCATCACCGATCGTGGAGCCGCCGCTGATCGTCAGCGTGCCGGAGGAAAGTTTCGCTCCAGCGCGCGTCTCTGCGGTGAGGAGAAAGAGGAGACCAATGAGGAGGAGGCGGGCAACGGCAATCATCGCGGAACTTGGTTAGAGTGGGCTCTGGCTTGGAACGTGCAAGTCTACACGCGTGAGCCATCTGCATTCTTAGAGAGCGGGGAAATAGTTGGGCCTTGGGACGAACACTCCCGTTGATCCCCGCGCAAACCGAGTGTTTCCTAGGGACATGCCAAATCGTCCCGTAGACCCAAACGATCCCCCAAACCCGCCGGACGTGACTGTGGAGTCGGTATTCGGCGCGCAAGCCGGCAACCCTCCGATTATCGAAGAGGAGAATCCGTCGCAGGCGGAAGTAGAACTCGCGGCTGATCCTTCGGAGGTAGAGAAGCCAGCTCCGCCGCCACTCGGAACGGCGTAGTTTCTTTTTTGGACATACCGCGAAGCGGCCAACTTTGTGCCGTGGCAAGCCAAAGCTGCGAAACACGGTGCCAGGCTGGGGAGCGGTACGTTTCCGTGCCGTGCTCGTCGGGCTGCACTGGCTTCATCCATCGCGCCACCTCCCATCTCAGCTCTCGCAACCCAGGCCACAGAGCCGGGCGCTTCGCGATGCATTTGGGGCCCGGAAGTGCTGCAAACGTCGCGCTTCCCACGATCATTCGGTGATTCTAAAAGGAATTCTCTCCTGCCATGAAATCCATGCCGCTCTTCCTCCTCGCTGCTTCCGCCTCCGCGCTTGTCGCCGCGCCGCCTGAACCGAAGTTCAGAGCGGAGAATATCGGCCGCGCGGAGATCGGCTACGGCCTGGCGATTGCCGATGTGGATGGCGACAAGCGTCCGGACATTCTGCTGGCGGATAAGAAGCAGTTCGCCTGGTTTCAGAATCCCGGCATTCCGCCCGCAGGCGCGCAAACGTTTGCACCGGTGATTTGGAAACGCCACGTGCTCGCGGAGAATCTCACGGAGAAGGATGACGTGTGCATCGCTGCGCAGGACATCGATGGCGACGGCAAATGCGAGGTTGCGGTCGGCGCGGAGTGGAATCCAGGCGACACCGAGAAAAGTGGCGCAGTATTCTATCTCATCGCTCCCGAAGACCGGACGCAGAAGTGGGAAGCCGTGAAGTTTCCCGCGGTGGAGCCGACTACGCACCGCATGAAGTGGCTGCAAATTGGCGAAAAGGAGTGGGGCCTGGTGGTCGTCCCGCTGCACGGCCGCGGCAACAAGAACGGCCAGGGCGCCGGGGTGAAGACGATTCTCTATCACAAGCCGGCGGACCCCCGCGGAGAGTGGAAGGCCGAGGTGCTCGATGAAACGCTCCATGCCTCCCACAACCTCGAGTTGGCGCGCGATGCGCAAGCGGTGGCGCCGAAGCTCGCACTCGGCGGTCGAGAAGGCGTGGTGCATTTGCGGAAGAAGGACGACAAATGGAACCGGGTGGAACTCATCAAGAATGATGGCACTCCCGAGGGTAGTCTCGGGGTAGGCGAACTCCGCGGAGGCAAGTTCGATACCTCGCGCGAGTTCCTCGCGACGATCGAACCCATGCATGGAAACACGCTCGCCGTTTACCGACTGCAAGGCGCGAAGGCCGGACGGCCAGAGCGCAAGGTGCTCACTGATCAACTCAACGAAGGCCACGCGCTCGCGACCGGGGATATCGTCGGAGGAAAGGGGACGGAGATCGTCGTCGGCTTCCGCGGGAATCCCGGCAAGCCTAGCCCGATCGGCATTCGCCTGTGGACCGCGATGGATGAAGACGGCACCGGTGAATGGCGCGAAAGCGTGATCGATGACAGTCAGATGGCATGCGAAGACCTCGTGCTCGCCGATCTCGATGCAGACGGCGACCTGGACATCGTTGCTGCCGGCCGCGCCACGAAAAACGTGATGATCTACTGGAACGACACGCCGAAGTAGACGGCGGCGTTTGCGGACACAGCATCAGGCAGCAAAAGGCCGTTCATCCCAGATGCCAGCGCAGGCTGGTCCAGCGTTGCAGAAGAACTGAGAGGGTATGGCAGATCTTCTAAATGTGCTGGACGATTTCGCTGGCGGCGAAACGGACTTTTGGCGCTGCGGCATACTTATCCGTGCTGGCGCGGTAGCCGGCGGCGCAGGCGACGGCGGTGGAATATCCGCTGCCTTCCAAACCGAGGATCTTATCGTATTGGTCCGCGGCGATTCCTTCCATCGGGCAAGTGTCGATCCCGAGCAGAGCAGCCGAGGTCATGAAGTTGCCGATGGCGATGTAGGCTTGGCGGATCGCCCAGTCTTTCAGCCAGCCCTCCTGGGCGCCTTTGCCGGCAAAGCCCACGATCACGTTCCGATACCCAGCCAGGCTCTCGATCGTTCCGCCCCGGACTTCCACCTGCCGGCGAAGGAAGCGATCGACGTCGGCTTCCGTGAGATTGTTTTTCGCGGCGAAGATCACGTGATGTGAGCACTCGGCCGGCTGGGTTTGCCGCCACGAAGCGGCGACCAGTTGCTCCTTAACGGCCTGATCGGTAACGACGATGAACTTCCACGGCTGCAGCCCGAAAGAGGATGGCGTGAGCACGAGCGCCTCCTCGAGCGCGGCCCACACGTTGGCCGGGATTTTCTTGGTCGCGTCGAATTGTTTCGTGGCGTAGCGCCACTGGAGTTGATTGAGCAGCGCGGCAGGCGTGAGCGTGTCCATGGCTGTCCTCTACGCGAGCCGGGCCACAGCCGGACAGTGATTTTCCGATTAGAAATGCATCACTCGAATGCCCGCGCCGCCGCCGATGAGGAAACCTTCATCGAAATCAGCGAAGGGTCCGCCGGGCTTCAAGGCAGGCCCGCCGGCAAGAATTGAGGCGATCCGGGTGGCGGTGATGGCGAAGCCTTCGGTGGTCGCATAAACGCCGTTCTTCACAACAATGGATCCGATTTGCCGAAGATCGTCCGGGAAATCCGCGGTGAGGGCGTCGTCCGCCGTCGCGTAGGCGTTGTCGGCGCCGGGGCTGACGCCCGCCACGATGTTCGCGTTCACGAGTGAGCCTTTGATCGTGAGGATGCCGATGCTGTTATCGGCGTGAATCGTGAGCGCGGCGGAGAGCTTGCCGGAATCTGGCATGATCCCAATGACGCTGCCGCCAACGGTCATGGTCCCGATCGAGCCGTCGCCGTCGAAGTTGTCGCCGGCACGCACGCCCGCCGCGTCGTCGCCGCGACCTCCGATGATCGAGCCGTAGATGTTCAGCGTCTTGATGTCGCCGTAGTACGTTTCGATCGAGCCGCTGCCTGCGCCGAATCCGCCGACGAGCGAGCCGCGCACGCTGATCGATGTGTATTCCAATGCGCGGAGGAGCCCGGTGTTTGGCGCGTCGCCGCCGATGATCGAGCCCTTGATGCTCACTTTTTCGATCGGGCCCGCGGAGCGAATGGAGCCGGTCTCTTCGAAGAAGCCGCCGATGACGTCGCCGCCGACCGAGAGGTTATCGATTCCGGAGAATGCAAAAATGCGCCCTGCGTCCTCGCCGGCATTGCCCAGCACGGAGCCACGGATGGTGATCGTCTTGAAGTCCGGGTTAACGAGGTTGTCGCTCTCGGCGTAGAAATAGCCCGCGAAATCGCCGAGGACATTCACCGTCCCGACCGGCCCATAGATGTCGCTGAGCACGCCCGGTTCGACCATTCCGACCGACTTCACCTTGAGCGACTTGATGGAAAAGGTCTCGGAGTTGTCGTCGCCGGCGTCGATGAAAGTGATGTCGCCATCGATATTCACCGTGCCGAGGTCGATGCCGGTGATCGTGTCGGTGTCGGAATCGTAGTCAAACGCGTCGATCCGGAGCGCCGCGATCTGGCTGTCGCCACCGAGCGTCTTGCTGGGAGTCGCGACGATCGTGATGTTCATGCCCTTGGCCGGCGCGCCGAGGCCGGCGAGATCGAGTTCGATCAAATCCTGGGAGCCGGTGCCGGCGAGTCCGCCAGTCAGGTTGACGATCGAATCGAAGTTCGCCTCGGTGAGGATCGGCTTTGAGAATGTTACTTTGACGGAATCCCCATCGATATCCGTGTAAGAAAAAGCGGCGGGGCCCAGGAGTTTTGCGGGGGCAATGCGGGGCTCGAGGATTTCGAGTGAGGACGGATTTGGCATGGGCGCGTAGTCGTTGCGAGTGAGACGCGAAGCAAGCCCCGGCATTCAACTTTCGCTCTCGCATTGCATTTTCGTCGCGGGACGCGTTCCTTCCGCGCCATCGAATTGCCTCATTTTCATTAATGCACCGTTTTGCCAAAGCCCTCCAACAGGCGGAAGGGCGCCTGCAGTCAGCGGGAGTCCCAGATCTCGAAGCGCGCGTCGCCAAGTACAAGCGGCTGCTTTCCATTGAAAATAAATGGCTGGCATTGCAGCGAAAGAAGAAGGGCGGGCTCGAGTTGGGCGTCATGCGGTCCAACATTATCGACGTCTGGCTCATGCACCTGCTGGAGGTTGCGTCCGCCAATCTCAAAGCGCAGGGCCGGAAGCCGCCGTCGATCGCCCTCGTTGCCGTCGGTGGCTACGGGCGCAGGGAGATGAATCCTCTCAGCGATATCGATTTCACGATCCTGCACCGGGGAGGAGCAAGGTTGCCAGACGGCCTGGAAGACATGGTGAAGGAGTTTCTGCACATTATTGCGGCGTGCGGTTACAAGACGGGTGATTCAACGCGAAATCTCGCGGAAACGATCGCAGAGGCGAACAGCGAGATGCAGAGCAAGACGGCCATGCTCGACGCTCGCTTCCTATGGGGCGATGAGCAGTTGTTTACGCGTTTCAAGTCGCGCTACGAACGCGAGTGCGTGCGCCCATTCGTGCAGGAATACCTGGCGCAACGCGTGAAGGACCAGGCCGACCGTCATGCAAAGGACGGGCACGTGGTTTACATGCAGGAGCCGAACATCAAGAATGGCTGCGGCGGACTGCGTGATTACCAGAACCTGCTGTGGATGGCCCGTTTCAAGTACGGGGTGGACACGATCCGCAGCACCGAGGACTTGGTGGACCGGAAGTATTTGAACGAGTCGGAGCGCCGGGAATTGGACCGCGCTTACGAGTTCATCTTCCGGATTCGCACCGAGCTGCACTATTTGACCGACCGGCCTACGGACATCATTTTCGTCAGCCAGCAACGGTCCCTCGCGGATCGGCTCGGCTACGCGGAGGACTATCCGGATGTGCTTCGGCGCGTGGAGGCGTTCATGCGCGACTATTACACGCATGCGCGCGCAATCTTCGAAGTGGCGCAGTTGGTCAGTGAACGGCTTGCGCTGCCAACGGCCGAAGCGCCGCAACGAAAGGGGATCTTCCGCGTGGTGTCGATCATCAAGCCGCAGCGCCGGCGGAAGCGGGAGGAGTTCGACGGGTTCTTCGCCCAGGACGGCAAGCTCGAGCCGCTGCACCGGCAGATCTTCAAGGAGGATCGCAGCCGCATGATGCGGCTTTTTCAACATGTGCAGTTACGAGGCCTGACGATCAGTCCCGAATTGCGCCAACTCGTCCGGCGTCGGCTCAAGTATGTCGACAACACGTTCCGTTACGCCAAGGCGAACCGGGAAGTGTTTGCCGACATCATGCGGCACAAAGGGCAGGTCGGGCCGATCCTGCGGGCGATGCACCGGGTGGACTTTCTCGGGCGCTGGATGCCGGAGTTTGGTCAGCTCACCGCGCTGGTGCAGCATGAGTATTTCCATCGTTACACCGTCGATGAGCACACTCTGGTGACCGTGGAGAAACTGGATGGCCTCCTCGACACGGACGACGAGCGCTTTCAGCTCCACAAGGAGATCTTCCGCAGGATCGAGGATCCATACATTCTCTATCTCGCGCTCATTTTGCACGACACGGGCAAAGCGGCCAACGTGAAGCAACACGCAGTCGCGAGCACGATGAATGCGGACAAGGTTGCGCGACGCTTGCAGCTGAATCGCGATCAACGGGCGTTGCTGATTTCGCTGGTGGATAACCACGACCTGCTCTCGAAGACGGCGCGGCACCGCGATATTTATGATCCCGAAACGGTCGAGTGGATCGCCGGCGTGCTGCAATCGCAGCAGACACTGGATGCGCTGATGCTGATTACTGCGGCGGACGGCCTGGGTGTCGGCGACGACAAGCTTTGGAACGACTGGGCGCAATCGCTGGTGCGTGAGCTCTACCTCCGCACTTCGCAATATTTCGCCGACAGCAAGGGCTTCCGCGCGCAGCAGCGCGTCGCGCGTGATGAACTGCTCGCGGCCGTCATCGAGAAGATGCCCGACGAGTACGAGGCGGAAATCCGCGCGCATTTCCGCGGCATGCCGGAGCGTTACTTCCAGCTGCCGTATGAGCGTGATGTCGTCGCGGCGATTGCCTCGCACATCAAGATGGTGCGGGAGTTCCTCGAAAACCGCTGGAACTCCGATGAGCAGCCGCTTTCGCCGGTATTGCGCTGGATGCCGCAGCGGCACGCCGGGCACAGCGAACTCTGGGTATGCACATGGGACCGCGCGGAGCTCCTGGCGCGCATTTCGGGAGCGCTGTCGGCGGCGGAGCTGAACATTCTCAGCGCGGATATTTTCACGCGGAACGACGGCATCGTCTTGGACAAGTTCCGGGTAACGACGCCGCGCTACGAAGCCGTGGATCACCCTGTCGACCTCCGCAAGGTCGAGCGGCTGCTGAACAATGCGCTCGCCGTGGAGCACTATGACTTCATGGCGGAACTCAACAAAGTGCGCAGCCGATTGTGGGGACGGACCGAAGTCCCCGCGTTCCCGCCACGCGTGTGGTTCGACAACAGCCCGCCGAAACACACGGTGATGGAGGTCCTCGCACCTGACCGGCTTGGTCTCCTCTACGAACTGCTCGGACAAATCTCTGACATGGGATTCGAGATTTCCGCAGCCCGCATCACCACGGAAAAAGGCGCAGCGATCGATACATTCCATCTGACGGGCCGTGAGGGCAAAAAGATCCACGATGTGAACCGGCTGATCG
>CBHXZU010000098.1:0-12210 GCA_966125105.1 uncultured Prosthecobacter sp. | reverse complement strand
TCCAAACCCGGTGTAGTTCAGCGTTCCACCCGCCGCGATGTTGATCGTGCCATTTCCCTTCCGTCCGCCAATGGTCACCAACGATGCAGTCAAATTGCTCGTCCCGGCGCCGAAAGTCATGCGGCTCGGATGACCGCCCAAACTGTCGTTCGGGCTGTCGCTGATCAACACCTCGGTTCCCACGGTAATGTCGCTCGTGGTCGGCAGTATCAGTGTTCCGCGGGTGTTTTGATCCGACGAAGGGTCCACCGTAAGAACACCCAACCGCACACGATCGACGCGGGCGATGAACATCGCGCTGCCCGTGAGATCCACCAAGCCCACGTTCGCCACGTTTGCGGCGGCGGCCGTGCGCGAACCGATGTCGAGATTCGAAGTATTCGGATTCCCAGAACCAACCGACAGCACACCGCCAGGGACGCTGTAGAGGAGCGTGGCGCTGTTGGAATTGTTTGCGACCGTGAGCCCCTCTCCAATCACATTTGCGGCTCCGGCCAGCGTGATCACCGCTGCGCCCGCGGCAGTGGTGCCCAGGACGCTAAAGCCGCCGCCGACAGACAACGGGCCACTCAAGTTCATGTCCACATTTCCGGAAAGCACGAGGCTCGCATTTCCAGCGCCGGCAATGGTCCCGTTGTAAATGAGGTTCGCGCCCGTGGCTGCGGCAATCGTGCTCGTTCCGCCGCCAATGGTGATTCCACGGTTGGCATCAAGCGTCACAGTGCCCGCGGTGAGGTTCAGGGTGCCCGCGTAGAGCTGCAACTTGTTCGCCACCGACGTGACCGGTGCCTGGCCAAGATTGTTGTCGCTCGCGAAATTGAGGATGCCCTGGTTGATGTAGGTATTGCCCGTGTAGGTGTTCGCTCCAGCGAGCGTTGCGATGCTGGTGCCGGTCTTGACGAAGTTGACTGACCCCGTTCCGTTATCCGCCACCGTGGCGCTGATCGAAGTCGTGTAGAGCGCGTTGAGAGCTCCAGTAGTTCCGTCGTTCGTGATCGCGATTGCCGTTCCTCCAGGAGCGGTTGCCACCTGGAAAGTCGTCGCCGTCGAGTTCACCACGTAGTAGATCGTGCCTGCCGTAAGCCCACCGGGCGCTGTCGTAAAGACCACCGGCGTGCCGTTCACCATGTCAGCCAGTGTGATCGTGTCGGTGGCATTCGCCCACGCCAACCCGGTATTATTGAATGGCAGCGTGTGAATGATGAGATCGCCTGCGGCATTTGCGCCGTTCCCCGCGGTAAGCGTTCCATTCGAAATGCTCGCGTCGTAACGCCCATTCACCAGCACGCCTCCGCTCTCAACGCGAGTTGTGAAACCTCCGAGATCGATCGTCGTGCCGCTCGTCTGCGTAAGGTTGAGAGAATTGATCTGCGTGTCCTGCGTCAAGGTCACAGCCCCGCCGGATAGCTTCACGTTCACAGTGGGATTCGAACCGCTTGGAAGCGTGCTGGTGTCGCCGTCCAAGGCCGCAGTCGCGGAGATTACTCCGATAGTTGAATACTTGGCGAACGCGCGCGTGTTTACTGAAGTGTCCACCGTCGCCCACCCGCCGATGATCCCATCATCGAGAATCGGAGCCGTGGTGAAGACGAGGCGGCTTTGCGCGGTGGTGCCCAGGTCATAGACGACGGTTCCGTTGCTTTGGCTGGCAAGGTTCAGCGTCGCGCCCGCACTTCTCGCAAGCGAGCCGGCAGTCAGCGCCGATGATCCTGTAGCCGAGGATTTGTCGACCACCACCGTGCTTGCTCCTGCCGTGACCTGAAGTCCGCCAATCGTCTCCGCGAAGCCCGTTCCCGCATTTGCGTTGTTATCGAAATCGAAAGTGCCGCTGACCAATGACACGTTCGCCGCGTTGTTGATGCGGTTGGTGTTATTCGTGGCCGTATTGGTGAGTTGCAACGTCGCGCCGCTCACGAGAATCGACGGCGTGCCGCTTAGCGCGCCGGCGCCCGCTGTGAGCAGGAGATTGCCCGCGATAATGTCCATGGCCCCGGTAAAGGAGTTCGCTTGCTCCAGGCCGAGCTGCGCCGTGCCGCGCTTGATGACCGAAAGCGCGCCGCCACCGGTTCCATTTTCAAGGATGCCGTCGTTTCCCGTGCTGCTCACGGTGGACACAATCGTCAGCGTGGCTGGAGTCGGGGATGCGTTCTGGATTCGCGTGCTTCCCTGCAGGCGATCCGCGCCCGCGAAGATCACGGAGACATTGTTGCCGTTCAACTGGAGGGCGGTGCTGGTCGCGCCAGTGACCGCAGAGTTTCCCGCGCGCAGAACCAAATCGTTGAAGTAATCGTCGTTCAGCGCGGTGCTGCTGCCGAGGCGGACAATGCCATTGTTCACCACGATTCCACCCACGATCTGGTTATCACCGCTGAGCAGGAAAACGTTCGGAGTAGCTCCAGCATCGCCGATGACCAACCCGCCGCGAGTAGCGAGGCGCGCACTGATCGCGGCCGTGGCTGCCGTATCCGACGAGAGCATGAGCAACCCTTGCCGTGAGACGCCGGTCATATTCGCGAGACTTTCACCCAGGGTAATTGCGCCGGCTCCATTGATCTCCCCAGACCCGGTAAAAAGAAGCGCGCCGCTGGAAACCTGCACCCGGCTCGCCGCGCTGGTCAGCGCAACGCCACCTCCCGGCGTGACGCGCAAGGCATTCACCCGGGCGAGATCCGCGACATTCTCAACCGTCCCAAGGCTGACATTCTGTCCAGTGGCCCCGGTGACCGCATTTGTGTAGTCCGAAGCACCGAGCAAGGTCACACCGTTGACGGCGTCGTAGCGAAGGAAAGTGTCCGGCGCAGCAGTGACGCTGTTTCCGCCAATGAGGAATGGGATGATGCTGGCGTTCGGCCCGGTTCCGCCATTTCCGAGAACGCTTACCGTTCCAAAGGTGACGCGGGACGTGTCGGCCGTTCCTGCCGCGCCGCCCAAGCCTGCGCCCCGGATCACGCCGAGCGAGTTGTTATTCGTGCGGGTCAGCGTGGTGAACGAGAGCTGCACCTCGCCACCCGCCGCCGGAGCAAGATTCAGCGAGCCTACGCCGCTGGCGTAATCGAGCGCGGAGACCACCTCGTTCGTCGCCCCACCGGGTGCTACGCCGTTGTAGTTGATCGGAACCGTTCCGTTGAAGCGCAGCGTCGAGGCATCCGCCACCCGATCAAGCGTGCCCATGATCGTGTCCGCATTGTTTCCCAGCGTAAGCGATTCGTCGTTCCCATTATTATCTCCCACCACCACCAAGCCACCGCCGGAGACGCGCCCGGTGGGCCCCGCCACGGTGATATTGCCGGTATTGATCTGCGTGGTGCCGGTGAATGTATTCGTGCCGCTAAAGGTCACCGTGTTGCTGCCGGACTTCGTCAACGAAACCGTTCCCAGCCCGTCCTGGATTACCCCATCCCACGCGCCATTGACGGTCGAATTGATCGTCAGTGTAGCCGCGCCGGCCGATCCCTTCGTCACGAACCCGCCGCCGAGCAGTCGAGAAATCGTGTCCGAAGCGCGGAAATCGTAAGTTCCCCCCGCCTCGACGGTGACCGTCTGCCCGTCTCCCACCGCCGCAGTGATCACGCGCAGCGTGGCGCCCGCTTGCACGGTCGTCGCGAAATCCGTGGCGCCGGTGTGGTTTAGTTCGACTACGCCACCCGCGATGATCAGCGGCCCGGTCTGATTCGGATCGGCAGAGAACAGCAACGTGCCATCTCCCGTTTTCGCCCATGCGCCCGATCCCACCGCGCTGGTCGAAACGGTGAGTGTGGTCCCCGCAGCCACATCGAATGCAGCTCCCGCGTTCAACGTGATCACGCCCGCCCAGGTATGGTTCCCCGAGAAGTTGCGGAGCGTTCCAGTGAGTCCAAGGGTTTCGCCGCTAACGGTAAAGCCACCCTCCAATTCCAGCACCGCCCCGGCCGCCACGGTCGTGCCGACCGCATTGGTTCCAAGCGCCGTGGCATTTTGAATGTTCAGGATGCCACTGTTCACGCTGGTCACTCCCGAGTACGTATTCGCTCCGCTGAGCACGAGAACACCACCACCGAGCTTGTTCACGGTCGTTCCCGAAAGCACGGACCCAATGGTTGCCGCGATGCCGGTATCCACCGCGATGTCTCCGAGGGTAAGCGCGAGACTTCCGCCGGTAAGCGTGTACGAGCCCGAGAACTGCACGGTATTCGCCACCTCGCCGGCGGAGAGCGTGATTGCCGGTCCGGGCGGAGTGGGGACAACCGCATCAAACAGCACATTGTCCGTGGCTAACGGTTCGGCTGCCGTGGACCAGTTCCCGCCCGTGGACCAGTTTGCATCAACGGCACCGGTCCAGGTCGTTTGCGCGCTTGCTCGCGCGTTCATGAGGGCGATCAGGGCAACAACGGAGGTCTGGAGGACACTGACGGATTTTTTCATGAAGAGAGTAAGGGTGCTCGGTGGGATCGGAGGACGTTGGAGGCAGCGCGAATTTAGGCGCGAAACTGAATCTGTCTACCGAGATTGCTCCGTCCTGGGACGCTTCAGCGGAAAAGGCCGCGGGCTCAGGCGGTCCGGGAAAGAACGGGCTATTTCGATTCCGTCCGGCGCAAGTACTCGGTGATCGTCTGCCCAAGCTGACGGCCTACCGCCATGTATCCCGTGGTCGTGCTCTGGGGATTATTCCACGCCGTTTCCAGGCAGATTGCCATCGTGTGCGGGTTGCCATTTGCAGTCACCCATTGTCCGCTGATTTGCTTCCAAAGTGGATGATAAGTCGGTCCGGTCAGGCGAACTTTTGATTCCAAAGGCAGCGGATCGGAAATCCGCCGGGCGGCGATCTCCACGAAGGCGGCGCGATTTTTCCGTCCAGCATCGGTCAGCAATTCCTCAGGCCCCGCGAAAAAGAATGGGCGCGAATCAGACGCGCCGGGATTATGGAGATCGACGAAGACATCAAGTCGGCCTTCCTTCGACCAACCGCGTAACTGCTTCTGCGCGGCGGTGACTTCAGGATGGATGGGTTGATCATCCCAATCCCGGTTATGATCGCGCGGGGCTGCCTCCTTGCCGCCGTTTCCCGTGGCCACATTGTCCACATCCATGATCGGAACGATCACGAGTTCCGCATGCTCGCGCAGCCACTGCGGATCCGCATCGGAACTGGTGATCCATTCCGTGAGGCCGCGAGCCACCCAGCTCGCCCCCGATTCCCAAGCATGCTGCCGGGCGTGGATCCATACGCCACGCAGCCCTTCCTTTGTCGCGATGCGCAGCCCTCGCACCGGACGCCCCTCCCGCGTGCGCGACAACTCGAATGCCTTCGCCCCGCAATTCGTCTTTTCCGCCGAAGCAATCAATCGCTCGGTATCCTTCGGCGTGAATGGCGGCCCCCACGCAATCCACAGCGGCTCGCCCGTTCCAACGATCTCGTAATTCATGCGACCCTTGCCGCGCCGGCCTGGTTCCGTTTGCTCCCAACTTTCACCATCCCGCGAAAACACCGCGCGGTTTGGCGTGCTCCACGTCTCCGACAGCGGCTTCCCGGTGTCCTTCCCATTGTTCCGGCTCGGAAGTTTGCTCGCCCCCACGCTCACCACGGCCCGCGCGTTTTTTTCCAATCCCTCGATGCGCGCATACCACCAGCACGCCCACCCGCGTTGCGGGTCCCCTCCCGGCGCCAGTTTGATCTCCCGCTTTTCCTGGTCGATTGCTTCCACCATCGCGGACCCTCCTTCGAAGTCGGCGCTCACCCGGAGGTCCGCGGCTTGCACTTGCGCGATGAAAGCAACGACGGAGAGAGAAAGAACGCCAAGGGAAAGGAGGTTCATTACGAGCGAAGTAGCGAAACGACGGTGAAGCTGCACGTCTTTCCGGCAACCCTTTCGCCTCCGACACTGTTGCAATTTACTTGCACTTGCATTTACCACGCGGAACTCCCTATACGCATCGCCATGCGTCCACTTTGCCTCGGACTTCTATTCGTAACGTTGCCAGCTTTTGCGGGCGCTCCTCTCACGCCGGCGACGGACGAATGTTGTCAACTGGACCTCTGGACCGGCGAAGGGATTTCGGTTGGAAAATGGCTCCTCCCGGAGATCAACTATATGGCCGCGGCAGGATCCTCCACGACGGACCCGGAACGCCTCGCGGTCGGTCACCACGATCCGGACCGACACGGAATTACGCAGCAGAACATCGAGTTTTCGCTTACCGCTCGGCTCGGCGCGCATGCCTCACTCTTCGCCACGTATGCGACAAAAATAGATCAGGACGATCATTGGGCTGACGAATTTGAAGAATACTATCTCACGCTCGAGGACCTCCCTTTCGGCGCCCGTTTCAAGGGCGGCCGGTTTTACACCGAGTTCGGCTTCCAAAATCGTCTGCATCCGCACGATTTCACCTTCATCGACCAATACCTCGGCAGCGGGCGGATGATCGGCGAAGACTCGCTGACGGTTTACGGCGGAGAAATCAGCATTCCGGTGCTGCGCAATCTTCCGACGAACTGGAACGATCGGCTCACCGTCAGCTTTGGCGCCATCCCAGACCCCGAGGAGGAAGACCACGGGCATTTCGGCCCGGAAGGCGCCTTCGAGAGCGAGGGTGCTGCATTCGCGGATTGGGCCGCGACGGCAAACTACCGGGTCGGATACAACGCGAGCGAAACCACCCGCTACGAATTCGGCCTATCTGGGGCGTGGGGTAGGAACGATTACGGACGCACTACGCAGGTCTACGGCCTGCAACTCGAGTATCTCTGGAGCGCTGCGGGTGTAAACGGTGGCGGGCATTCACACGCCCACGCGCATCACGATCACTTAGACCACGATCACGATGGCAAGGGGCATGCGGGCGAAGATTCCGCGGAGTTCTTCCGCTGGCGCAGCGAAGTTTTCGTCCGTCACTTCGGCGCCGTGAGCGGGCACGACGAGGAGGAAGAACACGAACCCGAGGTCACCGTGATCCCGGGCCAACCGGAGGTGCGGCGGACGGTCACGGAACTGATTGGCAGACGAATTGTCGCAGGAGGTCTCTTCGTTCCGATTTTCGCTCGTCGAGAAGTGGTCGTTCAAGAAGCGCAGCCGGCCCGCGTTGTCGAAACTCACGAAAAAGAGGAACACACCGAAGTCGGCCTGCGAGATGAGTTCACCGACATGGGCTTCTACACCGCGCTCAGCTACGGCTTCCCAAGCGGAAAGCTCCAGGCGCACCTGCGCGCTGAATACGTGAGCGGAGTCAGCGAGGCCGGCTTGCCTGAGCGCTGGCGCGTCTCGCCTGCCCTGGCGTGGTATCCGAGCGATCGCCTGCCCATTCACTTCAAGCTGCAGTACAACTACGACCATTCCCCGTCTTTCGGCGACGAGCACTCCGTCTGGGCGCAATTCAGCCTGACCTGGGGCGATTGCTGCGCGCACGATTAAAGCGGGGGGTGCCTCGCGCGTCCAAGTTCGCGGCAAGATTGATCTCAGGGCGCGCATTATTCGAATCGCGCGCAGCTTTTTTCGGCTGGTGCGCAGCTTGTTTCGCCTGCGCGCGTGCATTTCTTCGCTGGTGCGCGCTATTTTCTGCCGGTGCGTGACTTTTTCCCGGTGGTGCGGCGGTTTATCGGTGCGGGTGCTACGTTTCCGGCACTTGGTGGCAACTTTCTCGGCGGGACGCGCGACAAGAATCGGGTGACGGACTACGTTTTTCTCTTGGTGCACAACTTTTTTGGCGAGACGAGCGGCGCCATTCTCCTGGCGAGTGACGCTAATCTCCTGCCGAGTTACCCTAATCTCCTGCCGGGCGACGCAAATCGCCTGACGCGCGACACGAATCGGTTCAAGACCGACTCGGAACGGTATCCGAGTGACTTTCGGGACCCCGCACTCCGCTGTCCCAGTTCGTTCGCCTGGAGCGATTGCGAAAAGAACTTTCCGGATCGCTCCCCGCCAACAATCCCACCCTACATCAGGTCTGGAGACTCCAGCCACCGCAGGCGCGCTTGCGAGACCCGGTAATTACTTTCGGCAGATGCGATCGTGTCGGAGTGTGGCGCTCCGCCCCTTGGCCCTGATCAACAATACCGAATGACGCGGCCTAGCCGAGCGCTTCGATGGCGGCGTGATCGATGGTAACGAGGCGCTTTTGGCGGGCGCCGAGTCGCGGGATGCATTGGATGAGCGCCTTAGTGTAGGGGTGCTGGGGATTGCCGAGCACTTCTTTGGTCGGGCCGTGCTCCACGATCTTACCGCGGAACATCACCGCCACCTTGTCGGCAAACTCGCCGATGATGCCGAAATTGTGCGTGATCAGGATCACGGTCATGTTCAGACGCGAACGGAGATCGCGGAACTGATCCATGATCTGCGCCTGGATGGTGACATCGAGCGCCGTCGTCGGCTCATCGGCCACGAGGATGTCGGGCTGGCAACTCAACGCCATGGCGATCATCACGCGCTGCTGCATGCCGCCGCTCAGTTGGTGCGGGTAGCTCTGCAGCCGCGACGCCGGGTCCTTGATGCCCACCAGTTCGAGGTGCTTGATGATCTCGCCATCGACGTCCTTCACCTCCGGACGGTGCAACTTGATCGCCTCGGCGATCTGGTTGCGAATGGTGAACACCGGGTTGAGCGAGGTGCTCGGCTCCTGGAAGACGTAGGCGATGCGATTGCCACGCAAGGCGCGCAGTTCATTGGGCTTCATCTTCAACACGTCCTTCCCATCGAGCAGAATTTCTCCGCTCGCGTATTTCGTCGGCGGCTCCGGGAGCAACCGCGTGAGGGCAAGGCCGGTCACGCTTTTGCCGCTGCCGCTTTCGCCGACAATCGCGAGGGTTTCGCCTTTATCGAGCGTAAGATTAATCCCCTTCACCGCCTCGACGACGCCGCCTTCGGTGTGGAAATGAATGGCCAGGTTGCGGATTTCGAGGAGTGGCATGGCTTAAGAACGTTTCGGGTCGAAGGCTCGGCGCAAGGAATCGCCGAGCAGATTGAGTGAGAGAACGAGGCCAAACAGCGCGACGGCGGCAGCGGTAAGGTTCCACCAGATGAGCGGATCGCGGCTCAGCTCCGCGCGAGCGCCATCGATCATCGTTCCCCAACTCGCAGTGCCGACCGGGCTGCCGACGCCCAGGTAACTGAGCGTCGCTTCCGCGAGCACGACTCCACTGAAGCCGAGGATGAAGTTGATCAGCACCAAATGCATCACGTTCGGCAAGAGATGGCGCGTGATGATCTGCCAGTGACTCTGCCCCAAAGCGCGCGCCGCCATGATGTAAGTGCGCTCGCTCTGCCGCATCGTCTCGCCGCGAATGAGACGGCACAGGCTTACCCATAACGTGATGCCCAGCGCGATGGACATTTGTCCAAGTCCTTTGCCGAGCACCATCATGAATGCCACGAGCAACAGGATCTCCGGAATGCTGGCCAGGGTGCTGTAAACGTATTGCACGCCATCATCGACGCGCCGGCGGAAATACCCCGCGAGCAAACCCAGAAGCGTGCCAACGGGAATGTAGATGAGGCTGGTGAGCCCGCCGATGATCAATGCCGTGCGGCATGCCTTCAGCGTTTGCACGAGCGTATCGTTGCCCAACGCGTCGGTTCCCAGGAGATGGCGGCCCCGCAACGGCTCCGGGTTGTTCTCGCTCAGCAGGCAATCCGCCATCGGAGCGCTATACGTCTTTTCGCTGCGAATATGATCCGTGAGAATGAGGTCCAGGACACTTTTCGTGGCCCCGTCTCGCGGCACCTGGATCGTCTCCAGCGCTCCGATGAAAAGGTAGACGCCGACCACGCCCATCGAGATCATCCCGACGCGATCGCGGCGCAGGCGAATCCAGGCGCGATTCCAGCGCTCATGGTGCGAGCCGCTCCACAAGATCCACCCGAGCAGCGCGAAGCCGCCCACCACGAGAAGATCCTGCGTGATCCAGTGATCGAAAATAGTTGCGAGGACCGGATTCATCTAGCTGAGGCGGATGCGCGGGTCGGCCACCGCGTAGAGGATGTCGGTGAGGATGAGGGCGAACAGGTAAAGGAGCGCGCCGAGGAACACGCTCGCCATGACGACCGGCTGGTCACCCTGCTGGATGGCTTGCACCAGCACCGCGCCCATTCCGGGAATGCCGAAGAAGCTCTCAATGAGAAGGGAGCCCATGATCAATTTCGGAAGCTGCCCGACCGTGAGGGTGATGATCGCGATCATGCCATTCTTCAGCACGTGCACGGTCAGGACCCGCGTGCTCGAAAGGCCTTTCGCCTGGGCAGTGCGAACGTAGTCCTGCGCGATTTCTTCGAGGAAGACCGCGCGGAACATCCGGCCGTCGTAGCCGAGATTGATGATCGCCAGGATCACGATGGGCAACGCGACGAACTTGAGCGTGCCCCAGCCGGTCCAATCGAATCCCGACGCTGGGAAATAATTCAAGTTCAGCGCGAGCAATGCCTGGCTGGCGATGATGTAGACCACCGTGGGCACACTCATCAACGCCACGCAGAAGATCGTAAGACTTCGATCCATCCGCGAATTGCGCACGAAGACCTGGTAGAGCGCGATACCCAGCGCGGCCAGCAAGCCGCAGGCAAATCCGGGGATGGTGATCAGGAGCGTGGGAAGAATTCCGTCCTTGAAGACATCGGTCACCGAGCGGCCGCGCTTCCACGATTCACCAAAATCAAACTGCACCGTTCGCGAGACAAAGCGCCAGAGTTGCTCGTGCTTCGGGCGGTCCAGGCCTTCGCTCTTGATGAAGTTCTCGCGCGCGACCGCAGTGCCCTTGGGCCCGACCTTCATCAAGGCGATTTTGTCCGGCGTCTGGTATACGCGAAACAGCGTGAACGTAAGCACCAGGACCCCCGCGAGGATCGGGATCGCATACAGCAAACGGCGAATGATGTAGCTAAGCATTGTGCTTCCGGTTCCAGCGAGTTGCGTAAACCACCGCGCCCGCAATCGCGCCCACCAGCAGCAGCACGGGCCACCACGGCTTCCTGTTCCAGTCGCCGCGCACCTTGTCGCGCAGCGCCGCATCGATCACCTGGTACTTCAGCCCGCCTTCCAGCAGGTGGTTTTGGTGAGAGCGGCGTCCCCAGGGCTGGATGACGGTGTAGAAGTGCTTGTTGAAGGTGTAGATCGCCGTCGCGTCCTCCCAGAGGATCTGGTTCATCTTCTTCACAATCGCGAGGCGTTCGGGCGTGTTGTCCATCACGGCCATTTGCTCGAAGAGCTTGTCGAACTCGGGGTTCCGATATCGCGATTCATTCTTCCCGGCCGGAGGGATGTTCTTGCTGTAGTAGAGGAAGAAGTAGTTTTCGGGATCCGGGTAATCCGCGCCCCAACCGCTGCCCGAAGCGATTTGGAACTGCCCTTTGTCTTTCTTGTCGAGCAGCGTGGGAAAGTCGTTTTCGCCAATCCGCACGCGAATGCCGAGCTGTTCGAAGGCGCGCTTATCATACTCGGCGCGTTGCCGGTAATCGCCTCCGTCCGTTACTGCCTGGACCGTGAGTTCCAGCTGACTGCCTTGCGCATCGATGCCGTTTGGATAGCCGGCCTCCGCAAGGAGCTGCCGGGCTTTGTCCATATTGTAGGCATAGGGATACTTCGCATCCTCCTCGAAACCAAAGAAGCCCGGCGGCAGGAGCTGGTTCGCGACCGGCGCGACGCCATTGTAAAAGATCTCGGAGTAGGTCTTGGCATCGTAGGCGCACGCGAGGGCCTGGCGCAGCTTGCGGTTCTTTCCGATGATCGGATCGTCGAAATTGAACGCGATCCAAAAGGTGCTCGGCTCGGCATCGAGTTCCAGGAACATCCCGCGCTCGCGGTAACGCGGCGCGAGTGAACGCTCGGGCGTGAGGAGGCTGGCAAACGCGTCTTTGTTCGCCGCCATGCGGTCGAGATAGCCCTGCCGCGTAAGGATGAACATCGGGAGCGTTTCGACGATGATGCTGAAATTGATCTCGTCGATAAACGGCAGCGCTTTTCCTCGCAGTTGGTTGACGAACTCGACCTTCTCCGGCGGCGGCTCGCCATCCATCGGGAACGTGGTCGTCTTATAGTTCGGATTGCGCTCGAGACGCACCCGCTGGCGAGGGACGTATTCGACGATGCGAAAGGGACCAGTCCCTACCGTGGTGAATTTCTTGAAATCACCACGCTGCACCCCGTCGTGCATTTTCCCGTCATAGTACTCCGCCGCTTCGCGCGCCACGGGCGAGAGACACTGGAAGGCCATCCAGTATTTGAGCTGCGGGTAAGGTCGCC
>CBHXZU010000097.1:0-12236 GCA_966125105.1 uncultured Prosthecobacter sp. | reverse complement strand
GGCTTCGCTATGCTGGCGGAAGACACCGTCGAGCAAAGCACTCTCGATACCCTCGTGAACGGCCTCTTGGCGTAAGCGCCGGCCCATAAACCAAAAATCGCAACCACCATGGCCTTTAACCTCCGAGACTTCTCCTTTTTCGAGGTTACAGCCGGGAGCTTCTTCGGCCTCGGCATCCGCTATGCCTTTCTCGCCGGCGTCGCGTGGGTACTTTGCTACATGCTGTGCAAGCAGCGCTGGTTTCATCGCAAGATCATCGCCCGCTTTCCCGCGACGGCGGAGGTGCGCCGGGAGATTGCCTACTCCTCGCTGTCCATCGTCATCTTCGCGATCAGCGGCGGTGTGACCGTCGAACTCGCGCGCCATGGCTACACGCAGCTCTACTGGCGAATGAGTGAGCACAGCACGGCGTGGTTCTGGACTTCGATCGCGCTGACGATCCTGCTGCACGACACTTGGTTCTATTGGACGCATCGCCTGATGCATCACAAGCGGCTCTTTCCCTACTTCCACCGCGTGCATCATCTCTCGCACAATCCGTCGCCGTGGGCAGCCTATGCCTTCGATCCCCTCGAGTCGTGCGTGCATGCGGCAGTGTTCCCACTCGCTGCATTCCTGATGCCCATTCACCCGATCGCCTTCGCCATCTTCATGGGCTGGCAGATCATCTTCAATATCATCGGTCACACCGGCTACGAAATCTACCCGCGCTGGCTGCTCGACTCGTGGATCGGAGGCATCGTCAACACGCCGACCAATCACATCATGCACCACGAGAAGATGCGCGGAAATTACGGCATCTATTTCAACGTGTGGGATCGGCTGATGGGAACAAACCACGCGGACTACGAGAAGCGCTTCCGCGAAGTCACGTCGCGTGAACCGCATGCCGCCAGTGCGCCAAGCGATGCGCCCGCGAACCCTACTTAGTTTTCGAATGAGATCCACTACCCTCGCGCTCGGCCTCCTCGCCGCAACGCGCGCTTTCGCCCTCGAACCGTGCCGCATCGAAGTCGTTGAGAAAGGCACCGGATGGCCGGTCCCGCTGATCGAACTCCGCACCACCCACGAAGTCCGCCTCGTTTCCGATAATGCCGGCGTGATTGCCTGCGACCTGCCGGAGGTGATGGGCAAGGAAACTTGGTTCACCGTGATCGGCCACGGCTATGAAGTGCAAAAGGATGGCTTCGGCATGCGCGGGCTTCGGCTCACCCCGCAGCCCGGAAAGAGCCTGCGAGTGGAAGTAGACCGTGTGAACATCGCGAAGCGTCTGGGGCGCATGACAGGCGCGGGCATTTTCGGTGAGAGCCAGAAGTTGGGTCAGGATCTCGACTGGCGCGATCCCGCTGGCGTCTTCGGCTGCGATAGCGTCCAGAACGCCGTTTACGACGGGAAGATGTTTTGGGCGTGGGGCGATACCACGGTTCCAAATTATCCGCTCGGCATTTTCGACATGACGAGCGCCACGACTCCCATTCAGCCGCTCAAATCATTCGAACCGCCGCTTCGCCTCACGTTCGAGCATTTCCGGGACGACAAAGGAAAACCGCGCGGCGTGGCGAAGATGCCGGGCGCAGGCCCCACCTGGGTTGGTGGGTACACCAGCCTCCCGGACAAGGATGGCAAGCCGCGCCTTGTCGGCACCTACGCAAAGATTCGCGGCCATCTCGAGGCGTACGAAACCGGCATCTGCGTATGGAATGACGCGAAGCGGGAGTTCGAGCTCGCGCGCAAACTTTGGACGAAGTCCGACACGGCGAAGAAGCAGCCGCCCATGCCGGACGGTCACCCTGTGATTTGGAAGGATGAGGCCGGCAAAGCGTGGGCGATATATGGCAATCCCCTTCCCAACATGCGCCTGCCTGCCACGTTTGAAGCGTACCTGGATTCCAACACGTGGGAGGTGTTGAAGCCGCAGGAAAAACTGATTTCCGCCACGGACGGAGCGGAAGTGAAGCCGCACACTGGCTCCATCGCCTGGAACGAATATCGCAAGCGCTGGGTCACCGTTTTCATGCAGGCGTTTGGGAAACCTTCCGCGTTTGGTGAACTGTGGTATGCGGAATCGGATTCGCCGACCGGTCCGTGGGGAAAAGCGGTGAAGGTACTCACCCATGCGAACTACACGTTTTACAATCCGCGCCTGCATTCCGAGTTCACCGCGCCGGACTCCCCCATCCTGATCTTCGAGGGAACCTACACGGCGGAGTTCGCCGATCACGCGCACCCGACGCCGCGCTACAACTACAACCAGATTCTGTACCGGCTCGATCTCAATGATCCGAAGCTCGCGGAGTCCCAGAAGAAGTAACTCCCATGAAACTCCGCTCCCACCTCCTCGCCGCCCTTGCGTTCCTCGGTCTCTCCATGAGCGCCCGGGCCGATTTCGCCCTGCGTGACGGCGACACGGTCGCCTTCCTCGGCGACAGCATCACTGCCGCTCGCGGTTACACGAAGATCGTCGAACACTACACGCTCATGCGTTTCCCCGATCGCAAGGTGCGCTTCGTGAACGCAGGCGAAGGCGGCGATACCGCCTCCAAGTGTCTCGCGCGGCTCGATCGCGACGTCTTCGCAAACAAGCCGACCGTCGTGACCGTCGCGCTTGGGATCAATGACATCGGCTGGGGCACGAAAGCGGACGATGAGCATAAGAAGCTCTACCTCGATGGAATTAAAACGATCATCGAGCGCTGCAAGGCCCACGGAGCCCGGGTTTACATCTGTTCTCCCGCCATCACGGACGAACCGCCCGATCGCGCAGAAAGCGGCTACTTGCAAAAGATGGCCGACGAAGGGATGGCGCTCGCGAGGTCGCTAGGCGCAGAGACCATGCGTGAAGCACAGCGACGCATTGTGGCGGCTAACGAGAAAGAGCCCGACGCATCCAAGCATACGAAGCTGCACGTGAAGGATGGCGTGCATCTCAACGATCTCGGCCAACTCGCCATGGCTTATGCGATGATAAAGGGCCTCGGCGCGCCTGAGGACGTATCCTCGGCAACCATCGATGCCCAAAACGCGGCTATCACTTCCACGGAAGGGTGCACCATTTCGCAGGCGCGCAAGCTGGACGACGGCATCACTTTCACCCGCATGGACAAAGGGCTGCCGATCACCCTTGGCTCGTTTAGCGCGTTCGATTTCCGCTGGGTCCCGATCGGTGAAGGCGTCGACCGCTACATGCTCACGGTGAAGAACCTCCCGCCGGGCGAATACCGAATCGTCGTCGATGGACGCGTCGCGGGAAAAACCAATGCAGGGCACCTCAGTCGCGGGCTCAATATTTCCAACATCACCGACAATGGATGGGGGCCCGGCGGTCCGTGGGATGCGCAATCCATTTCCGTGAAGGAACTCGTCGATGCCCGCGACAAGCTTTGGATGAGCGGACATCTCAATCAGCAGCACCTGCAAAAGCATCCGCAAGCCGGCGCGCTCGCCGCGCAGGTCAAAGCGACCGACGACAACCTCGTCGCCCTGCAACGCGCGACGGCCGCTCCTCAGCCCTACCACTTTACCATCACGAAAGCCCCGCCCAAGGAATCCGAGAAGTAACCGGCATCGATCGCGCGCAGCCTGGGGAAAAGTTGTGTGCTCGAGTTCGCCACAGATCCATCGCGGGAAGCGCCGCCGGGAAGGCCGTGCCTGGCGTGGCTAAAACAATCGGTTCCGACGCGCCAATTGTGGTGAAAAACAGGACAAAACACCGCGTGCATGTCGTTTATTGCGAGGCATCATATCGGCTATGAAGAAGCCGAGAACTCCCAGCGCTGCCCAGCCTGGCCAGGCCAGGAACTCTTCAGACTCCAACGCCCGCGCAAAACGCGCGGTCATCCCGGAGAAATGGCAGCCCTACTATCGGAAGCTTCAGGAACTGCGGGACACCCTGCTCTCGCAGAATGGAAACCTGCTTCGCGACGCCCGGGAACCGGTCGGCACGTCCGGCACCCACGTCGCCGAATCCGGCACCGATGAATTCGATCGCGGACTCCACTTCAGCCTGCTCGCAACCGAGCAAAATGCGCTGCACGAAGTGGAAGCGGCATTGCGTCGGATTGAAGATGGCACTTACGGCATCTGCGAGTTTAGTGGCAAACGCATTCCCGTTCCGCGGTTAAAGGCGATTCCGTGGACGCGCTATACTGCGCCGGTCGAGGCGGAATTTGAAAAGGCCCGCCGGACTGGCGCGCCGCTTCCACGAAATGGGATGCGCGTCGGCACAGCAAAGACGAAAGCCGCATCTGCCGCAAAACCTTCACGCTCTCGCGAACGGAGGAGCGAACCAAAGCGCGGAGCTTAACCTCCCGCCGGCGTTCCGCGACAGACTTCACGATCCAGAACACCTGCGGATCGGGCGCCCTCTCCATGGGCGGATTGCGAAGTGGCTGGGGCTTGTCCGGGGTGAAGTTCAGGGCATGGAACGCGAAGAAATGCGGAGTTTGCATCGTCCTTCACAGGCTCCGAAGCCCGCCCCTCCGAGCGCGCCTCGTAGATTCCGCAAAGAACTCCGTACTCTTCCCCACGAAAACCGTTTGCATTCCGCGCCGCCTGACTACTTTAGCCGCCGCTAATCGGCACACCCCGTGCCGGAACTCATCCATGAACGCCAAGCTTTTTCGTTGCCTCGTGCTGTTTTGCTGCACCACCGCCGCCGGTCTGGTCGCATTCGGAACATATCGCTATTGGGCGCAGCGGAATTGGATCGAGCAAATCAACTCGCCGGAAAACGTGGTGATAGCCGGCGCGGTGGAGTTTCAGTCGCCGGAATCCACCTCCAACGCCATGTATGTCGCCGGCCTCTTTCTGGCATTGGGCGGCTGCTTTTGGCTGAAGGCTTCGCGGCACGACGCGCTCGAAGAACGCGGCCAGGTGAGTGAAACGTTCGGCGACGAGAACTGACCGGACGGGTTGTCCGGTCAACTTTTTGCAAACGAATCAAACTTTTCCGCGACCGTTTAGGCGCGTTAATTGTCATGGAATCTTGTACGCGGTTTCCAAGGACAGAATTCCGCTTCCCGAGGAGGTACACGCGATTTCCGAGATGATGTTTCCCGCTTCCAAAGTGCTGCGCCCGGTTTCCGAGACGATAAATCCGGATTCCAATCGCTTGTAATCGGTTTCCAACGCTGCAAATCCGATTTCCAAGGACATGTACCCGGTTTCCGAAGGGATGGAGGCGGATTCCGAGGCCTGGTATTCGATTTCCGGGGACATATTTTCCATTTCAAAGGCGTCGGACCCGGTTTACGGACACCGTGACGTTGGGCACTTCACGGGCCTTCGCTCTTCAGGGGGAACGTACATTACCTGCTCCCAGCGCGAAGGATATGGCGCCGACGCGCGCTTCGAATCATTCCACGTTCGATCGAGCCACGACCGCCCACCCGCATGTGGAGCAGCCCCGAATCTGGGGAGAACGAAGATTATCGGTCAGCTGACTCGTTGTTCCGGAGGAAGTAACGTCCAGCAATGGTATCCATGGCGCCGTTATAGAACGCCAGGTACGAGCGAAACAGTGGCGGCTTAGGCGTCGACCGGGTCCGGCGTCGAGCGAGTAGGTCCAGCAGTTTTTTCATAGCACGGATAGAATCGTAACGACTATGCCGCGTGCGTGTCCCTCAACGCCTTACTCATGCGCAACTAAGTGTCCCGCTTCTAAAGCTAATTCGCGACCTTTCTCCTAGCGCGTCATATTTTCCGGCGAATTCTATCCCACGCCCACATGACCAGCATCACGAGGGCAACCACCCACAAGAGGTGCAGCAGGCCGCTGGTAATCGCGAGGGCAATCCGGAGGACGATCCAAGCAACAACGAGGAGTATCGCGATGACAACCAGCACCTTCATCTTCATGCGCACCGTATCGCGCGTCTGCCCCACGGCGAGCGCGGCTTGACGGAAAAACAGCCACGATTCGTCGAGTGCACGATTCGGTCGCTGAGGTCCCGCTCGGCGCGGACCTCGGCCAAATGAACTCAACCATGAAAGCCATTAAACTGATCCGCGGTGGAGCCGTGCTGATCGCAACGCTTGCTCTCAGCCCATTTGCGACCGCTCAGCAAACGACGGTAACCACCAGCAGCGGCGATCGCGCCGTCGTCGCCACGAGCGGCGAGCGAGTCGTTACCACTACGCGTGTCGGACGCGTGGGAACCATTACGCCAGACAACATCATGATGGATGCTGCGGCGGGCACCGAACCCGTCCCTTACGTCCGCACGAGCCGGACGGTCTATGTCGATGATGCGGGCGCAGTGATCCCCGCGGACACGATCCGCGTCGGCACTCCGGTGACCGTCCACTACACCCGTGACGCGGACCGCTACCTCGCGGACCGCGTCGTTGTTCATCGCAAAACCGTGGTGAACCCGGAACCTGCGGTGGTCGAGAAGAGCACGGTGGTGACACCCGGACGCCCCGCCCTAATCGAAAAGAAGACAACGACGACGACCACCACGACCGAACCTGCAAAGGTGAAGGTGGAGGAAGTCGATGACGACGATGATGACGATTAGACGATAGCGTCAGTCATCGAGAGAAACGATTATCCAGACACGGACCCCATGCCTGCGGGTCTGTCTTTCTTTCTTGCAAAGCCGAAGACGCGGCGGCGCAGACGGCAATTTCTGTCGCTGCTCCGCAGCAAAATGCCCCCTCGCATCAAGCCGCCTCCAGTGTGCCGCGGCAGGCCGCGATCCGGCGGCGAAGGTGTGCCTGCTCGGACTTTAGTGAAGTGAGCGCCAGCGCCGCTTCGAGGTGTTTCACCGCTGCTTTTGCATTCCCTCGGCGGGACTCCAGTTCTCCGAGCACTGCATGGAGCAGATGATAATCATCCAGCGCCTTCTTCCCGCGGATCGCCGCCACCGCATCGATGCCCGCTTCAGCCCCATGAACATTCGCCACCGCCACCGCGCGGTTGAGCGCCAGGACCGGCGACTCGTCGATCTCCATCAACCGGTCATACAAACCGAGGATCCGCGTCCAATCCGTGGATGATTCGTTACCTGCCGTCGCGTGGCACGCCGCGATCCCCGCCTCATAGTGGTAGATGCCAGCCGTTCCGCCGACAGCAGAGCGCGCGAGGTGCATCATTGCTCGTCCGATCATCTGTCGATCCCAGCGCGAGCGATCCTGCTCATTCAAAGGAACGAGATTGCCCTCCTGGTCAACACGCGCGGAGAGGCGCGCGGCATTAAACAGCATCAGTGCCAGCAGCGCGTGTGTCCCTGGCAAATCCCCCGCCGGATGCGCGGCGAGCACACTGGCGAGACGGATCGCTTCGCGACAAAGATCTTCGCGAATGAGGCATTCGCCGCTCGATGCTTTGTAGCCTTCGTTAAACAGCAGGTAGAGCGTATGCAGCACGCCATCGAGCCGCTCGGCGAGTTCGGGTCCCGCGGGAATGGCGAAGGGAATTTGCAATTCCGCGATTCTCTGGCGCGCCCGTGTGAGCCGCTTTGCGATTGCCGCCTCCGTCGTGAGGAAGGCTTTGCCGATGTCTGCGGGGCTGAAACCGCAAAGCGTTTTGAGCGCGAGGGCGATTTGCGCTTCGCCCGGCAGCTGCGGATGGAAGCACGCGAACATCAGCCGCAGCGTGGAATCCTGGATTTCCGTCTGGAAACCCGCCGGCTCTTCGTCCGCAGAGCCGGCGGATTGTTCCATCCATGACACGACGTCCGACTGCTTTTCCGAGAATCGCTTCTCGCGACGGAGAACATCCAGCGCGAGGTTCTTCGCGGTTTGCGTCAGCCACGCCGCTGGATTTTTCGGCACGCCGTAAAACGGCCAAGTCTTTAACGCGCGGATCAGCGCATCCTGCACCACATCCTCGGCCAGTTGGAGGTGCTCCAGGCCAAAGATATTCGTGAGCACGGACACCAACTTGCCGGCCTCGTGCCGGAAAAGGTGGTCCGCCAGTTGCGAGATCGGGACGCTCGATACATCGACACTCGCCCCTGCGGGCACAGCCTCAGTGTCGGCAAAATTGCCCCACGCCGAGGCGCGAGAACCGTTCCGCGTGTTCGCGCGTTCCATTTGGAATTCGAAGCTGATCGGTGAGCCCGGGAGATCAGGACATCGCCGCGGCGAATTCCGGCTGCAGATTCAGCTCTTTCATGATCGGGCACATTTCCGCCACGGGACGCACTTCCATGCTCGGGCCGAACTCGAGAATCGGGCAGGATTGCGCGATCGCGAGGGCTTCCTCGAAAGTATCCACGCGAAGCAGGAAGTAGCCGCCCACGGATTCCTTCGCCTCGGCAAATGGGCGGTCAGCCACCACGCGGCCGTTCTTTCCCGAGACCACTTTCCCCTCGGGCTCGAGCGGCTGGGCGCCCTTCAACTTGCCGCTCTTGGTGAGTCCGTCGAGCCAGCCCATGAATTGCCCCATGGTTTCCTGGAGTTGTTCGGGGGATAGGCCGTCGTACCATTCGGTGCCGCGGATCAGGAGGAGGTACTCGGGTGCTTTTTTCGGTGTGCTCATGTTTGCGATGTTTGGGTTTTGATTTTCGCGGCCAGAGTGTGCAGCCGCTCATCACTACGACGAACGGCGAGCCGATGGGAGGACACTTTTGTCCCAATTTCGCGCGAACGTCTGCGGAAAAGTGACTTCCGCTTCGCGAAGACGACGGGCAGGCTGCGCTCATGCTCCGTCTCCTCACCCTGGCTCTGCTCTTTACCGCGACTGCTTTTGGCGCGGAGAAAGCAAAACTCCTCGTCATCGGGCAAGGCCCCGATGGACATCCCCCGGGCACACACGAGTTCATGGCTGGAACGCGTGTCGTGCAAGCCCTGCTCGCCGGGCGCGACGACCTGGAGCTCACCGTCGTGAAAGCGGATGAACCGTGGGCGGATGGTCCTTCGCAGATCGACAAAGCGGACGGCGCGGTGCTCCTCGTCACCCAAGGCGCCGAGTTCATGCAAAAGAGTCCGGAGCGCCTTGCGGCGTTTCAGCGACTGGCCCAGCGCAAGGGCGCTCTGGTCGCGCTGCATTGGTCGATCGGCGCGAAGGACGCAAAATACATTGAAGGGCAGCTCAAGCTCCTCGGCGGAACGCGAGGTGGTCCGCAACGGAAATACCAAATTCTCGAAACAGACGTGACGCGGCTCGCTCCGAATCATCCGGTGCTGGCAGGTGTGCCGCACTTTCGGATCAAAGATGAATTCTACTATCGCCTCGAGCTCCTGCCCAAAACGGCGCCGGGCTACACTCCATTGTTAAGCGCGAAGATCGATGGCGCGGATGAACCCGTGTGCTGGTCTTGGGAGCGTCCGGATGGCGGGCGCTCCTTTGGCTACGTCGGCTTCCACTTCCACAACAACTGGGAGCGGCCGGAGTATCGGCGGCTTGTGGCGAATGCGATCCTATGGTCGCTGGGTCGCGAAGTGCCGAAGGAGGGCGCGCCGGCTGACGTCCCTGCTGAGTCGCTGAAGCTTTGATCGCTGCAGAAGGAAGAGATGGCAATTCCGGAGCCGAACAGCCCAGAGGCGCTGCGCGCTGCGCAGAAGGTGCGCAATGTTTTCTACATGATCGCAGCGGCGAACATCGTGCTGATCGCGATTGTCATGTGGCCGCGGCCGGAGGTTCCAGAGGCGGGAAAGCATCCGGGAGCGGTTGCAGAAACGGAAACCGTTTTTGCCGAGATGGAGGCAACGCTCGCCCGCCTGATAGCTGGCTACAACGCGCGCGACGCGGAGCGTTTCGCCGCGGAGTTTGCGAGCACCGCCAAACCCGACGAGGAATACTTCCGCACCGAAATCATCGAGCAGTATGCCGACAAGTTCGGTGAATTGACTTTACCCATGCGTTTCGCTTCGGAATCCGAAGCGACGCAGGATGGAGGCATCCTGGTGACGGAATACAGCACCAAGAAAGGCGGCATCGTGAAAGGCCGAGCCGCGTTCGTGCGCGAAGACGGCAAGATGCGCGTCAAGGCTTGGGTGCTCAATGGGCCCCTCTAAGTGGTTCCGAACTGCTACGCGCCAACGGCGCCTCCCCTCCCAAGCTAGGAAGCTCAGGCTACAATTTTATTGCGCAGGGGGCGCCGGGGCGGCGGGCTTGGCGCTGTTTCCCTTCATCATGCCCTGCATCATCTTCATCCCAAACTTTTGCATCTCACCCCACTGCTGGAAGCCTTGGCGAAGGGCATTGATTTGGTCGGGGTTGAGGACGGTCGTGGCGGCGTCGAGCACGCGCTGCTGGTAGGCGGCTTCCTGCTCAAAGTGTTTCTCGAAGTTCGCATCGTCGCGCATCGCCGCCATGTTGCGCGCCATATCCTGGCCGCTGTTGTCAAAAGGCGACGGCGGCGACTTCTTCCGCTCGTCGGCCATGATCTTTAACAAAGACTCGCGTTGCTCTCCCCCGAGCGGGACGCCTGCAGCATTAAAGCTCTGCTCGTATTGCGTCATCATCATGCGATCGCCGAGCGTCTTTTCGTACTCCTTCATTTGGCCGAACTTTTCCTCACCCAGGATCGCTTTCAGCTTGGAATCATATTCCGCCTGGATCGCTTTGTTCTCCTCGGCGATCTGCTTTCCTGTGGCTTCGTCGAGCTGCCCATTGGCCATGCGCTTCATCCCCGCCTCGGATAACGCGCCCTGGCGCTCACCAAGCAATGCAAGGAGTTGGTCAGCATCCTGGGGCGAGAGCCCCAACCTCTTCCCGAGCTCGCCGTACATCATGCGAGTTGCCATCATGGTCTGCGTCTTCATCATTTTCCGCCCCTCTTCGGACTCGAACATTTTTGCAAATGCGCCGAATCCCTGCAGCCCCTCTCCTTCATTTTTTGCGGCCGCCGTGGATGACGGAGCGCCTGCTTCAGCAGGTCCGCCGGCTTTCGACTTCGCGAGCGCGGCATCTCTTTCCGCCTTGAGGCGCTCAATGTTTTCCTTTGCCGCCGCGAGTTCCAGCTTCAGCGCGTCCGCCGCGGATCTCGCCTCCTGACTTGCCGCCGTCATCGCCAGGACCTCCTTGTTTAATTGGCCGATCAGGCTGTCGCGATGCTTGATCTCCCAAGTCTGGATAATTCCATAGGTGAGGCCGGCAACTGCAAGCACTGCCAGGAGAACGTAGCGGATCATAGGATTGGAAGGAACTCTCATGATGAGTCGCGGGCTGAGTGCCGCAAGTAAACAAGGCCGTTATTTCCCCAGGCTAGGCGCGCCTTGGAGACCCGCTAACCACGAATTGGGAATGAGTGGCTTGCGGTTGGCGCCGCCTTAATAAAGCACCCTATCGCGGCGCCGCGCCGCCACCGCCGCCGAGGAAGGCGCGACCCATGATCCGGCCCATCGCGCGGCGCTGGTTGCGCTCGGCAAAAGAGTCTTTCAGCACGCTTACCTGGTCGGGCGAAAGCCCCGCCTGGCTGGCGCGATTAAGAACACTCGCTTGGTAGGCTTCCTCCTGCGTCTGCCGAACTTTTACCTCCTCGTCCGTCATGAGCATCGACATCCCGGGTCCGCCACCCATATCCGGAATCTCATTCGACGGCACCTTCAATCGCTCTTCCCGCATGATGTTGGCGAGAGCTTCTTTCTGCGTGTCCTCGAGCGGGATGTTTTTGCGATTGAAGCTTCGAGCCATCCCATCGAGCGCGCGCTGGTCGCCCACCGTCTGCTCGAAAGTGGCAAGTTCTCCGAACTTCTCGTCGCCAAGCATGCCCTTCAGCTTGTTGTCGGAGTCCGCCTTGATGTCATCGATTTCCTTCCGCATGGCCTTCAGGCTGGCGTCGTCGGTCTTCCCGTTGAGCAACTGACGGCCCTTGTCCATGGCGGTGAAGTTTCGGTCGGCGAGCAGTTCCGCCACGAGCTTTGAATCCGCTTCCGAAAGGTTCAACTTCTTGAACAGACTCTCGTAAGCATTCTCGATCTGCTGCTGCTGCTGAGCCTTCATCGTCTTCCGGACATCCGGATCGTCCATCTGGCGCGCGAAGCCCTGGATGAAGTTGCGGATATCAGGCTGCTGAGCGTTCGCGGCCGGGGCGCCCGGCCGGCTGCTCTCCCCCTCGCTCGCCAAGCCTTTGTTCTTCGCTTTCGCCTCGTCGCGCTCTCGAGCAAGGCGCGCGTTATTCGCCTTCATATCAACAAGTTCCTCCAGCGCTTTCTTCAGCGCGGCGGAATCGCCATCGTGCTGCGCGACCTTGTTCTTAAGCCCCGCAATTTCGGCCGCCAATTCATCGGCGCGCGATTTTTCCATGAAGGCAAACACACCTCCGGCAATGGTGGTGATCGTCAGG
>CBHXZU010000096.1:0-12289 GCA_966125105.1 uncultured Prosthecobacter sp. | reverse complement strand
GTGTGCATTTCTGGTAGGCGTCCGTGGATTTAGACTCTTCTAAATCCAAATCGGCACGCTAGCGTCGGCGCTCACAACTCCTCACACACATGCCCAATCCCTGGACCGGAAAAGGAAATCCCTACACTCGAATCGAAGTGCGCGAACGTTTGATGGACACGCTGAAGAAGGGTGATGCCATCATTGCTGCCGGCGCAGGGACCGGCATTTCTGCGAAGTTCATCGAGAAGGGCGGGGCGGACCTCGTCATCATTTATAATAGCGGACGCTTCCGCATGATGGGCCACGGATCGACTTGCGGCATGATGGCCTACGGCGACGCAAACGCCATCGCGATGGAGATCGGTGAATACGAGGTGTTGCCGGTCGTGGAGGAAGTGCCGGTAATTTGCGGCGTGCATGCTACCGATCCGCGCCGCCGCATGTGGCACTGGCTCGGAAAGGTGAAGGAAATGGGCTTCAGCGGCGTGAACAATTTCCCGACTCACACGATCGTAGACGGCCACTTCCGCCAGGTCCTCGAAGAGACGGGCATGAGCGTGAAGAAGGAATACGAAATGGTCGCGCTCGCCCGGAAGATGGATCTTTTCTCAGTCGTGTATGTTGGCTCCGCGGAGGAAGCCGTGGAAATGGCGAAAGCCGGCGCGGACGCCATCATCGCTCACGTCGGCACGACGGTGGGCGGCAGCATTGGAGTGACGAAAGCGGTGGTCTCCTGGGACTTCACGCTGAAGCGCACGCAGGAGATTATCGACGCCGCGACCCGCGTTCGGAAGGACATCTTCTTCCTCTGCCATGGTGGACCGATCAACACTCCGGAAGACGCGAAGTTGGTGATGTCAAAGACCGACGCGGTTGGTTTCGTTGGCGCCAGCTCGCTCGAGCGCATGGGCGTGGAAGCCTCGCTCACGCAGCTCACCCGCGACTTCAAGCAATTGAAGGCACCGGCGGCCAAGGCCTTCGTGGGATAGCCCGGGCGATCTGTTTGCGCGGTGCCTTGCCTGAGGGCGGGGGACCCGTGTTACAAGAAGCGCCTGATGGCGCTGCTCGATCAGCTCTTCCGATTGCGCGGCGCGCCGCCCGCGGGCAAACCTCCCGTGACTCTCGGCGCGTTGGTCGCTGCGCTTCCACCTGTTTCGGCGGAACAATGCGCGAGTCCAGCTCCGGATAAAGCGGTAGTGGATGCGCCCGGCGTGCCTTCCGAAAAGAGCATGGATTCCGCCGCGTCCCCATCGCCATCTGCCGCGCCAAACGAAACGGGACCGAGCGCCGGTGAAACGCAAAAAGCAGAGCCGCCAAAGCTCGAGCTGCCGAAGTTCAACGAGTCCGTTCGCGGACCGGTGCGCAGCGGGGTGCGCTTCAATCCATTCGCAATTCACGCTGAGGAACCCGCTGTATCGCGGGAAGACGACGCGGCATTGCCGCAGACATCTCCCGGGCTCGGCCCGTGTCTCGAAGATCCAAGCCTTCCGCCACTGCGTCTCCAGGCGCAGGTCCCTTCAGCGGGCGAGGATCGTCCGGTGATCCTCGGCGCTGCGACGGCCACAACCGAAGACGCGCCGGCAGGCGAGTTGCGGCAGATCGACGCGCCCCCGGTGCGACTCGCACCCGTGAAAACGCCGGCGCGAACGCCCGAGGGGCCGGCTTTGCGCTCAGATCGTCCGCTGATGCTGCGTTTGGAAATCCAGGCGGAGCCGTCGCTGGATGTCGTCGCGTTCAAGCAGCACGCTGCGAAGTTCCCGGGCGTGGTGAAGTGCGTCATCTCCGATGCCCACGATTGATTACAGCACGCGGGAAGTCGGACTGAAGTTTGCGATCGTGGGCGCCGTTGGCAGTGGGCGCCGGACGGTCCTTCAAAAATTGCATGCGGCCTTGCCGCCGAGCGAGCGCGCGGACATCACCGATCATCCGTTTGGACAGCATCGGTTGATGAGCTTCGATTTCGCGCCGGGAGAATTGTTGCCGACCGCAGAATACCGCGCTCGCGCGACGCTATTCGTATTTACGGGCGCGCTTTCGAATGTCGCTGCGTGCGGCCGCGCATTGGCTGATGTGGACGCGCTATTATTTGTCGCCGACAGCCGCCGCTCGCGCATGGAGGAGAACCTGGATGCTTTGCGCGGACTCGGCGCATTTCGGTTTCTGCACGAAGTGCCCGTGGTCTTTTTCTACAATCACCGCGACGCGGCGGAGACGGTGTCGATCGGCGAACTCGAAGCCGTATTGAATCCATTGCATGCACCTCATCGGGCGGGCGCTGCGGCGACTGGCGCCGGGCTCGACGGCACTTTGGCGGAACTGACTCGAGCGACGCTGTCGGTTTCCCTTTAACAATCCCTTTACAGTATCGCGCGCAACTTCGAATCGCGGCGGCGTTAAAGGAGACAATGTCGCGTTCCATCAGGCTTCTTCTTGTTTCATCGTGCGTCGGATTCGGTGATTTGCTCGCGCAGGCGCCGGACGAGCCAAAACCTGCGCTTCAACCGGTTGAGGCGCCTGCGCCAGCCCCAGCGCCAGGAGGAGATCGCATGCGCGGCCCCGGTCCGGGTGGACCGCCGATGACCGAGCGCAAGATCGTGAAGCAGTTCGACAAGGATGGGGACAAGCGCCTCAACCGTGAAGAACGCGCGGCCGCGAGGGAGTTCATTAAGAAGGAGAATGCGAATCGTCCGCGCGGGCGGTTCTTTGGCGGACCTCCTGGTGTGGGCCGTGGTGGTCCAAATCCTCAGCCGGGCAATGCCGGTGCTCCGATTCCTCCCGGCGAGGCGCCTCCACAACCTGGCGGAAATCCTGGCGCACCGATCCCTCCGAATGGTCCGGGCAATGGACCTGCTAATGGAGCGGCTGGCCCTCGGTTTTTTGGACCGGGTCCCGGCCGGGGGATGAACCAGGAACCAGCAAAGCCAGGTGTCCACATATCGCCCGAGGATGTGAAGAAGGAGGAAGTCGCTTCGCTGTATGCGCCGAACGTTCTACGCACGCTGTTCCTCGATTTTGAAAATGCCGATTGGGAACAGGAGATGGCGGACTTCAACGATACGGATGTCGATCTGCCGGCGACCCTAACGGTGGATGGAGAAAAGTACCCGGGTGTCGGCGTCCACTTCCGCGGAATGTCCTCGTTCATGATGGTGCGCGAGGGGCGCAAACGCTCGCTGAATGTGGCGCTCGATTTCACCGACAAGAAGCAGCGACTGGATGGTTACAAGACGCTGAATCTTCTCAACGGGAACGGCGATGCCTCGATGATGAGCACCGTGCTCTACTCGGAAATCGCGCGGCATTATCTCCCGGTTCCAAAGGCGAATCTCGTTCGAGTGGTCATCAATGGCGAGAACTGGGGCGTTTATACAAACGTGCAGCAGTTCAATAAGGATTTCCTGCAGGAGAATTATCGCGCGGAGAAGGGCGCTCGCTGGAAAGTCAAAGGATCACCAGGCGGCGGAGGCGGACTCGAGTATCTCGGTGAGGACCTCGCTGAGTATCGACGCCGCTACGATCTGAAAACGGACGAAAACGAGGAGGACTGGAAGGCGCTCGTGAACCTCTGCAAGGTGCTGAAGGAAACGCCGCCCGAGAAATTGGAGGATGCCCTCAAGCCCATCGCGAATGTCGACAACTTGCTGTGGTTTCTCGCGCTCGATTGCACGCTGATCAACTCGGATGGCTACTGGGTGCGAGCGAGCGACTACAGCATCTACCGCGACAAGAATGGGAAGTTTCAATTCATCCCGCACGACATGAATGAAGCTTTCCGCGCGCCGGAAGGACCGGGAATGGGGCGCCGGATTGGTGCGAACGGGCCAAATGGCGGGGACCGGCGTGAATCGCGGAGTGAGCGTGATGGAGGGGCGCTGCCCGGAGTTATGGCTCAATCTCCGTCCTCAGCGCAGCAGGAGCTGCCTCCACTGCCACCACCAACGGAACGCCCGGCTACAGCAGCGCCCGAGGCTGCGGGCGCACCACCGGCACCCGGCGAGAGAGCCCAGCAGGCGGAGCCACGGCCGCCGGGAAACGGAGACTCTCGCCAACCTCATTTTCGAGGTCCATTTTATGCCTTTGGCCCCGGAGGATTCGGGGGCGGGCCCGCTGTGAAGGGCGTGGAACTTGATCCGCTGGTCGGAATGGACGACGAGCGAAAGCCGCTTCGGAGCAAAGTCCTGGCCGTCCCTGCGCTCCGCCAACGCTACCTCACGAAGGTGCGATGGATCGCGGAGGAGTGGCTCGATTGGAAGAAGCTCGGTCCGCTTGTGGCGCAATATCGCAGCTTGATCGAAAAAGAGATCGCCGCTGAAACGCGCGGTCTTTCCTCGTTCGCGGCGTTCCAGGAAGCAACCGCGGATGAACCAAAGCCTGCGGACGCGAACGCAGGTGATCGTCGACACGAGATGAGCATCCGGGCGTTCGCCGATCAGCGCCGCGCGTACTTGCTGAATCATCCCGAAATCAAAAAGCTCGCCGCTGGAAAGTAGGCGGCGTGGAGCCAGTTCGGAACTTTCCAGGGACCGCGTCAGCGTGCTGGAATTGTGTGCGCGGTCTTGGCATTGCCGCCACTCCTTTCGCCGAGACCTCCCAAAGTGCCGGATGGCGGCTACGCAATTTCGCTCCTGACAGAGCTCACACACGTGTTGGACCACGTAGCTATAAACAGGCCGCTCCTACGGAGCCAAGGCATCGCCGCCAGCGTTATCACGTTCACACCGCCGTCGCTGCCGCCCGCAAGGATTCGTCTGAAGGTTTCTTCGTTCCCAGAACCCGTCAGAACGGCGGATTTGTGGGTGATTGCAAACAGGTAATGACGGCACAACGGGGGTGTCCAGCAATTAGGCGGCAATGTCTATGAGCCCGGCGACTTGAAAGCTCGCTTGCCTGAATGGCGCACCGTTTACGCAAACCTTGGTAGGTCGCGCTCGCGCTACGGGCCGCGCTGCGGTTGTCCTCGGCAGCGCGCGTGTGTGGCGTAACTTCGGTGCTTACCGAGCGCTCTCCGTCGTCTTCGGCTGCGCAGCTGCCGTCGCGGGGACGCCGTTGCGAGTGAATTCGATCAGGTCGCGCAGGATGCCCGCCGTTTCGTTGCGAATTGGGTCCACTTTGGCCGCTTCATCCACATCATCGTCGTCGTCGTCTTCGCTCTTCGCGCCTTTGGGCGTTTCCGGCTTGGACTCGGGTTTCGTCTCCGGCTTGGCGTCGGGCTTCGACTCGGTAGGCTTCGACTCGGTGGAGGGCTTGGCCTCGTTGGCCTTCTTGTCCTTTTCCTTCTCCTTGTCGTCCTTCAGCTCGAGTTGCGGTTTGGAAACGTTGTCGAGGGTGATGGTGTAGACCTTCTCCTCAGGCCCCTTGAGGTTGGCGCGATCTTTCTCGCGCTTTTCCTTCCGCGCCTTGTCTTCGTCGAGCTCGGCACGGCGGGCCTTTTCATTGAGCGAAACGCGGTTCTCAGCGATGCGTTTCTTCTGGCGCTCGATGTCTTCCATCACCCAACGGAATTCCTGGTCGGCTCCGATGCGCGCGGATGAGCGCCGCTTCAGCTCGTCTTTGAAGAGATCGCGATCGACCTTCTCGTACACCGCTTCCTTGATCGTGGTGTAAGGCAGCGGTCCTTTCAGCGCGCTTTCGCCGATGTCCGCCTGGTCCCACAGAGAGGGGAGGCGAATGTCGGAGCGGACGCCCTCGAGTTGCGTCGACCCGCCCGAAACGCGGAAGAACTTCTGGATCGTCAGCTTCAGCGCGCCGGCTTCGTTGCCCGTCGTGCCGCCGCTCAGGCTGAGCGGAACGATGTTCCCGAGTTCCACCATCGTCTGCACGGTGCCTTTGCCAAACGTGCTCGAGTCGCCGACGACCACCGCGCGGTTATAATCCTGCAGCGCCGCGGCGAAGATCTCGCTGGCAGACGCGCTGAGCTTGTTCGTCAAAACGATCATCGGTCCATCGTAGGCGACGTTGCCGAGATCTTTGTCGCTCAGCCGATTTGTGCGGCCATTGCTGTCCTGCACTTGCACGACCGGGCCGCGCTTGATGAAGAGACCGGTGAGATTCACCGCTTCCTCGAGCGAGCCACCACCGTTGCGGCGCAGATCCATCACGAGGCCCTGGATGTTCTCCTTCTTCAGCCGCACGAGCAGGGCGAGAACGTCTTTCGTCGTGCTCTTCGCGCCGTCTTTGCCGCTGTGCTGCATGTCGGCATAGAAGGACGGAAGAATGATCCACCCGAGGCGTTGCTTGGTGCCATCGGGCAGCTGACGCTCGATGATCTCCGCCTTTGCCTCCTGCTCCTTCAGCTTCACCTTTTTGCGGGTGATCTCGATGATCTTGCGCTCCGAGGGATCCGTCGCGGTCGAAGGGATCACCTTCAGGCGCACGTTCGTGTCCTCCTTGCCGCGAATCATCTCCACGACCTTGTCGAGCTTCAGGTCCGCCGTTTCCACGAACTCTTCATTCCCCTGCGCGACCGCGGAAATGCGATCGCCGACCTTGAGCTGGCCGTGCTCCGCTGCCGGACCGCCGGGAACGAGCTCCCGGATCTTTGCATAACCCTCATCACTGGTGAGCACCGCGCCGATGCCCACGAGCTGCAGGCTCATGTTGATGTTGAAGCTGTCGAGCTGGGACCGGCTCATGTACTCCGAGTGCGGGTCGTAGGTTTCCGCGAGCACGCTGAGGAAACCAGCGATAACGTCCTCGTCACCCTGCTCGTGCACGTTGCGCAGAAGCTGATCGTACCGGCGGCTGAGGACCTTTTCCGGGGAATCCACCTTATCCTCCGTCAGCTTGCGATCGAGCATCTCGCCTTCGATCCTGTCGCGCCAAATCTGGTCGGCCTCGGCCTCATCTTTTGGCCAGGGGGACTTCGAGCGATTCATCTCGACGGTGCGGGCGCTGGCAAAATCGAAGCTCCCCTTGATCTGCTCCTTCACCTTCGCCACGCGGTCGTCCACACGCTTCCGGTAGACGGAGAAAATCTTTACCGACGGCTGCGTGTTGCCGACGCGCAGATCGTCGTCGAGCGTCGTGGCATACTTCGCATTGAAATCATCCACGTCCTTCTGCGTGAAAAACAGATGATTGTAGTCGAGTCGCTCGAGGTAATTCTTCAGCAGTTGCTTCGAGACGCCGTCATCAAGCTTCCGCTTGCTGTAGTGCGCGCGCTCGAGGAGTTCGCTGACGTTCTCAGTGACTTTGGGGGCGATCTTTTGGAAATCAAATGGGGCGGGGGCGCCCTGACTGATCGGCGGAATCGCAAAGGTTAAAACCAAGGGCGCGATCAGTGTGCGAAGAACGTTCATGGAGATGGCGTTTAGTTCGGTTGCGTCAGCGTGACAGAGAAGCGGGTTTTAGCAAGGACGCCTCACCGCAAAATGATGATCCACTGGACATCGCAAGAGGGACTCGCAACGGTCGCAGTAGACATGGAGCTAGACGTTTTCACCGGCGGCATCTTTGACACCAACTGCTTCTTTTTGCTCAAAGCCGGCATTTTGATCGACGCGCCGCAGGAGGCGGCCGAGTGGCTAAGTGCTCAGGGATACCGGGTAAAAACGCTGCTGCTCACCCATGGCCACATCGACCATGTGTGGGACGCGGCAAAGATCCAGCGCGAGCACGGCTGCCAGGTGGGCTACCACGAAGACACCACTCCCTTGGTGACCGAGCCGGATTTCTTCAAGAAGTTCGGCTTCAACTGGGAGATCGAGCCGGTGAAGGCCGATTTCCTCACGCCGGAGACCGATAAACTCACGGTGGAGGGCGTGGATTTCCAGGTTCTTCACGTCCCGGGACACTGCCCCGGCAGCGTATGTTTTCTGCAAAAGGAAGCCGGCGTTCTGTTTGGCGGCGATGTCCTCTTCGCCGGGAGCATCGGGCGGACGGATCTTCCGGGAGGAGACCACCAGCTCTTGCTCGACGGAATTCGGGAAAAGCTGTGGCCCCTGGACGAGAACACCACCGTTCTTCCCGGGCACGGTCCCGCGACCAAGATCGGCATCGAAAAGCGGACGAACCCCTTCCTCCAATAACCGTCGAGGGACGAGGACGACCACGGCTAGGCGGTAAATACGGGGGCTCTGAGAACCGAGCAGTGCAGGGAACCGTAACCTTGAGGATCGAAGGCTCCGGAGCGGCGATTCGCCTTACTGTTGGACTGGCTAGTTCCACAGGATGAATCGTTTCCATCCAGTTTAGCCAGCTTCCGTCGACCAGAAAGAGTCTTTTGCTCAACGAACGGAGACTACTTTCGGCCGGAAAAAGTCTTTTGCTCAACTCGAGGCGACTACTTTCGCCGAGAAAAAGCCTTTTCCTTTCGGTGTGGAGGGAGATTTCGACCGGAAAAAGGCTTTTGCTTAACGCATGGAGGCTTCTTCCGGCCGGAAAAAGTGTTTTGCTTAACGCAGTGAGACTACTTTCGTGGAGAAAAAGTGTTTTGCTTCACGGCAGGAGACTACTTTTGCGGACCAAAACTGTTTGCCGCAGCGCGTCAACGGTCTCGAGCGGCCTCAATTCCCACGACTTAGCTCTGCCACCACCAGCTCCTCCAATACGGATTCGATATACCGGTCGTTTGGCTTTCCGGACGCATCCTTCTTCTTCAGCAGGTAGGCGCGGCCGCGGCTCTCCCCGCCTTGCCAGCTAAACTTCATGTCCGGCTGCAGGCCCATGAATCCACGGGGCTCGAGGTCCCAATAATCCCGCAATCCGCGGACCGCGTAGAGGACGGTCACGAGATCGGCGACATGCCGATTCTTGAGCTCTCCTTTGAAGTAGTATTCGTAGGCGCGGCGGACCGGATTGTTTGCGGGCGTCTTCGCCAGGCATGTGCCGAGGGTAAGGCCGCTCGGCACGGAGCCGATTTCGCGTCCAACAAAGGTGATTTGTCCGGGCCAATCGCGGACCACTTTCAGCGCCGATTCGGGTTCGCGCTGGAAGTTCACGTTGCCGAGTTTGAGGTCATCCTTCGGGGGCTTGCCGATGAAGTTCCCGCCCATGCACACGTAACTCTTCACTTTCCGCTGAATGAGATCGAGTCCGCTCGGACGCGAACCCTCGGCGGGGGCTTCCATGAGCCGGCGCAAGTTTGTGAGGTAACCCACGGTGACGATCGTCACGGAGCCATCGGGCTGTTTCTCGAGGACGTCGCGGTAAACGTCGACTGCAGGAGGGGCGTCTGCGGTGGACTTCAGCTTTCCTGGAAATTCCGCCGCAACCTTGTCGGCGAAAGGCGACGGCTCCCTCACGCCGCCCTCCTTGATGCCTCCGATGGGAAGATCGGGCCTGCCGTAATAGGAATTGATCGCAGCCACGGTGGGCGCAGCCGCTGGATGGCGGACGCTCACCACAGTCGCCAAGATCACGCATTCCCCCCGGTCGGCGAGCGTGTGCAGCACGGCCATGGCACCGGCGTCGTCGCAGTCGGTGTCCATATCCGTATCGAAGATGATGCGCGGCACCTCGGCGGATAGACTGGCGAGGAGCGATGCAGCGAGGACGAAGAAGAAGAAGAGACGCCGGATCACGGTTGGAAAGACTTGGACGCTGGACGTGGAGCCGAGCCAGAAAAGTGCCCATTCAATCAGCGCGCACCCTCGGCGTAACGTTGAGCGTTGGACGTTGAATTGCGGCTCACGCTCCGAATGCCTTCCGCAGCATCTCGAGCGATTTCGGAACCGCAGTGGCCGCGGGTTCTTTCCCTTCCATCTCCAACGAGACGTAACCTGTATAACCTGCCTCCGCGAGGATCTTGGCGATGCGCGCGTAATCGAGATCGAGCGTGTACCACAGGCCGCCGCCGTAATAGGTCTTCGCCTGCACAAACGCCGTCTTGGGCGCAATCGCCTTGAGCTTCTCGTACGGGTCTTCGAGGAAGTTCCCCGTATCCATCAGCGCGCCGATGAACGGCGAATTGAATGCCGCGAGAATGCGCTGCAATCCCTCCGGCGAACGCGACAGTCCCCAGTGGTTTTCCACCGCGAGCACGATGCCGAGTTCTTCCGCTCGCTTCAGGCATTTGCCGATTCCATCGATGCTCCACTCGAAGGCGTCATCCTCGGTATGCCCGGCGATTGGCGGCTCGAGCCCGCGCTTTTTCATGAACTCGTCGAAGTTCTCGATCGTGTTCCAACGACCGGCATTCACACGGATGCACGGCGCGCCGAGCGCGGCGGCGATTTCCAGCGTCTTGAGCGTGTGATCCACCGCCGCCTTGCGCCGCTTCTCGTCGGGCGAGACGAAGTTTTGATGTGTGCTGACGCAAATCAGCGCGATCCCGTGGCGAAAGGCGTGCCGCTTCAATCGCTGGCAGTAAGCGCGACCGGCGGCGTCGAAAGGACCGCGTTCGTCCAATTCCATCTGCCGGTGGAGAACATCGACTCCCGCAAGATCGAGAGCCGCGGCTCGCTCGATCACTGTTTCGATCGGGAACTTTTTCTCCTCAAAATGCCAGTAAGAGTACGTAGAGACCGCGAGTTTGACGCCACTGGAAGGTTTCGGGGCGGCGGGCTCCTGGGCGCGCAGGGGAAGGGAGAGTCCCATCGCGGTCGTTGCGAGGAAAACGCGTCGGTTCATGGGCTTATTATTCGTGCACGATGCCTCATTCGGCTGGAAAGGGAAGTGTCTCGCGCGGGGAGTACTAATTTCCATGTTAGAAACCCGCGCGGGCGCGGGGGCAGCGGCGAAGGTTTTGAGCGCGGAATTTGCTACGCTTCTCGCGGTTGGCCGATTCTACCTTTTCATCACCGACGCTGCCGCGTTTTGGAAAACCACTTGTCACCCGAGCCGTCCAATGCAATCGGAGCATTCGTTCACTCCGACATGCGCCCACTTCCCCGGATTCTGCGGCGTGCACGGCCAATTCCATGAGTTCAGTGCAGGAACAAGATGCTGCCAATCTTCCCTCGGGGAAGGAGAAAATCCGCGTTCTCCTCGCGGACGATCATGCATCGATCCGGCAGATGCTCGCCTTTATTCTGCCGCGCGAAGGGCCATATGAAATCGTGGGCGAAGTCTCCACCGGTGCCGAAGCGATCGAGCTGTTCCGCGAATTGCAACCGCGCCTCGTGGTGCTCGATTTGCACCTGCCGGAAGTAAGCGGGGTCCAGGTGGTGCGGCAGATCCGGCGCGAATCACGGGAGACGCGGATGCTGGTTTATTCCGGAACGACGAGCCAGGCCCTGATCGCCGAGGCCATGAGCGAGCGTCCGCATGGCTTTGTCCACAAGGAGGACACGCTCCAGGTTTTTCGCGAAGCGTTGCGCGCGGTGTCCGCGGGCAGCAGCTATTACACGCAGATGGCGGTGGAGACGACCGATCCTGCAAAGCAAAGCGCGGTGAGTTTGCTGACTGAGCGTGAGCGCGAGGTGCTCCGGCTCGTGGCCGATGGCCAAACGACCAAGGAGATCGCGGACATTCTCGGGATGGCGGCGAAGACCGTGGAGACACACCGGTCGAACCTGTGCGCCAAGCTGGATATCCACGACATCGCCACACTCACGCGCTTCGCCGTCCGGCACGGTCTGGTCTCGTCCGAGTAGGTGTATTCACGCGGCTTGCGAGGGATCGGCAAGCGACGTCGTGAGATCCGCATGACGTCAGCCTCGACTATGGCCGCGCTCGGGATCAGAGATTGCCGAACGCCTGCCCATGAGCGACCCACATCCTCCGGATCCTTTGGCCGATGCCGTCGCCGCGCAGTACGAGCATTGGAGCTATCCGCCGGCTTCCATGGATCTCGAATCCCTGCCGCTCACCGGGCCGCACTCCAATTACAAAGACTTCCGCGAGCTGCACACGACCTACTGGCCGACGGAGGCATACCGCGAAGACCGCGACATCCTGGTCGCTGGCTGCGGCACCATGGCGGCAGCGTGTTACGCATACCTGTACCCTGCTGCGCGGGTCGTTGGGATCGACTTGAGCGCAGCCAGCCTCGCGCATGAACAGCTTCTCAAAGACAAGTATCGCCTGGGCAATCTGACCCTCCACCGGCTGCCCATCGAGCAGGTGGGTTCGCTCGGCATGTCTTTCGATTTCATCGCGAGCCACGGCGTGCTGCATCACATGACCGATCCCGTGGCCGGACTGCGCGCGCTGCGGGACGTCTTGAGCCGCGATGGTGTGATCGCGTTGATGCTCTACGCAAAGTACGGCCGCGCCGGCGTGTACATGTTGCAGGATCTCTTCCGCATCCTCGGCGCGAAGCAGGACGCGGCCGGCGTGGCGCTGGTTCGCCAGACCCTCGCGGCAGTTCCTCCGAATCACCCGGTGCAACAATATGCGCGGATGGCCACCGATCTCCACGCCGATG
>CBHXZU010000095.1:0-12301 GCA_966125105.1 uncultured Prosthecobacter sp. | reverse complement strand
TGGGCACGGAAGGCAAGCTCGGTGGCCAGGCCCAAGTGCCCGGAGTTGCCGGCACATGGAAGGATCTCACGGATAACGTGAACTCGATGGGCAACAACCTCACCGCCCAGGTGCGCAACATCGCCGAAGTGACGATCGCGGTCGCGAATGGCGACTTGTCGAAGAAGATCACGGTGGACGTGCGTGGTGAGATCCTGGAGCTGAAGGAAACGATCAACACGATGGTGGATCAGCTCCGCTCCTTCGCCGCGGAAGTGACGCGTGTCGCGCGTGAAGTGGGTACGGAAGGAAAGCTGGGTGGCCAAGCGCAAGTGCCGGGTGTGGCGGGCACGTGGAAGGATCTCACGGACAACGTGAACTCGATGGCGTCGAACCTGACCGGCCAGGTCCGCAACATTGCCGACGTGGCGACCGCTATCGCCCGCGGTGATTTGTCCCGCAAGATCACGGTCGATGTGCAGGGTGAGATCCTGCAGCTGAAGGAAACCATCAATACGATGGTGGATCAGCTGAGCGCGTTTGCTTCGGAAGTGACGCGTGTGGCGCGCGAAGTGGGCACGGAAGGCAAGCTGGGCGGCCAAGCGCAGGTGCCGGGCGTCGCGGGCACGTGGAAGGATCTGACGGACAACGTCAACTCGATGGCCTCGAACCTTACTGGTCAGGTGCGCAACATCGCCGAGGTGACGATCGCCGTCGCGAACGGTGACCTTTCGAAGAAGATCACCGTCGACGTGCGCGGCGAGATCTTGGAGCTGAAGGAAACGATCAACACGATGGTGGATCAGCTCCGCTCCTTCGCGTCGGAAGTGACGCGGGTGGCTCGCGAAGTCGGCACGGAAGGCAAGCTCGGTGGCCAGGCGCTCGTGCCGGGCGTGGCGGGCACGTGGAAGGATCTCACGGACTCGGTGAACGCGATGGCGACGAACCTCACTGCGCAGGTGCGCAACATTGCCGAGGTGACGACGGCGGTTGCGAGGGGCGACTTGTCGCGCAAGATCACGGTGGACGTGAAAGGGGAGATCCTCGAGCTGAAGAACACGATCAACACGATGGTGGATCAGCTCAACGGCTTCGCATCCGAAGTGAGCCGCGTCGCGCGTGAGGTGGGCACGGAAGGCAAGCTCGGCGGCCAGGCGCAAGTGCCGGGAGTCGCCGGCACGTGGAAGGATCTTACGGACAATGTGAACTCGATGGCGTCGAACCTGACGAACCAGGTGCGCAACATCGCCGAAGTGACGATCGCCGTCGCGAATGGTGACTTGTCCCGCAAGATCACCGTGGACGTTCGTGGTGAGATTCTGCAGCTGAAGGAAACGATCAACACGATGGTGGAGCAGCTCCGCTCCTTTGCATCGGAAGTGACCCGTGTGGCTCGTGAAGTCGGCACGGAAGGACGGCTCGGTGTGCAAGCGGTGGTGCCCGGCGTTGCCGGCACCTGGAAGGATCTCACGGACTCGGTGAACGCAATGGGCGCGAACCTCACTGGCCAGGTGCGTAACATCGCCGAGGTAACAACGGCTGTGGCTCGCGGTGACCTTTCCCGCAAGATCACGGTGGATGTGAAGGGTGAGATCCTCGAGCTGAAGAACACAATCAATACGATGGTGGACCAGCTCAACGCGTTCGCCGCTGAGGTGACTCGCGTGGCTCGCGAGGTGGGTACGGAAGGCAAGCTCGGCGGCCAGGCCCAGGTGTCCGGCGTTGCCGGCACGTGGAAAGATCTCACGGACTCCGTGAACGTCATGGCCGCGAACCTCACCGACCAGGTGCGTGGCATTGTGAAGGTCGTGACGGCGGTGGCGAACGGCAACCTCCGTCAAAAGCTGACCGTGCAAGCGAAAGGGGAGGTCGCCGCGCTGGCGGAGACGATCAACAACATGACCGACACGCTCGCGATCTTCGCCGACCAGGTCACGAACGTGGCTCGTGAAGTTGGGGTGGAAGGCCGTCTCGGTGGCCAGGCCAACGTGCCCGGAGCAGCCGGCACGTGGAAAGATCTCACCGGCAATGTGAACCTGCTCGCCGCGAACCTTACGACCCAGGTCCGTGCTATCGCGGAGGTGGCCACGGCGGTGACGAAGGGCGATCTTACCCGATCGATCCAGGTAGAGACGCGCGGCGAGGTCGCGCAGCTCAAGGACAACATCAACACCATGATCGACAACCTCCGTGTCACCACGGAGCGGAACAAGGAGCAGGACTGGCTGAAGACCAACCTCGCAAAGTTCACCCGCATGCTGCAGGGCCAACGCGATCTATTCACGGTGGGCCAGATGCTCCTTTCCGAACTCGCGCCCCTGGTTGAAGCGCAACAAGGCGCGATCTACCAAATGACGCAGGTCGACGAAGAGGGTGGCGCGTCCTTGCGCCGCCTGGCGGGTTACGCGAACCGCATGGATCAACCGGTGCGCATCTCGATGGGCGAAGGGCTCGTGGGACAGTGCGCCCATGAGAAGGAGCGCATTCTCCTGACGAATGCGCCGGTCGACTACACGCCCATCCGTTCCAGTCTGGGTGAAGCGCTTCCGGCAAACGTCGTCGTGCTCCCGGTTTTGTTCGAAGGCCAGACCAAGGCCGTGATCGAGCTGGCGTCATTGCATCCATTTACCGCGGCGCATCTTAATTTTCTCGAGCAGCTCACCGAGTCGATCGGCGTCGTGCTCAACACGATTGAGGCCACGATGCGGACCGAGGGCCTGCTGCAACAGAGCCAGCAGCTCACCGCGGAACTGCAAGCCGGCCAGAAAGAGCTGCAGCAAACGAACGAAGAGCTCGGACAAAAGGCGCAGGAACTCGCGGAGCAAAACGCGGAGGTCGAGCGCAAGAACATGGAAATCGAGCAGGCCCGGCGCGCCCTGGAAGAAAAGGCCGCCGAGCTCGCGCTCACTTCCAAGTACAAGTCCGAGTTCCTGGCGAACATGTCGCACGAGTTGCGCACGCCGCTGAACTCGATCCTGATCCTCGGCCAGCAGCTCGCGGAAAACCCGCAGGGCAACTTGAACGACCGCCAGGTCGAGTTTGCGCGCAGCATCTTCTCCGCGGGCTCGGACCTGTTGAACCTGATCAACGACATTCTCGACCTGTCGAAGATCGAATCCGGAACGGTATCGGTCGAAGCGGAAGAGATTCCATTCACTGCGCTCAAGGAATCGGTCGAACGCAATTTCCGCCACATCGCGGAAAACAAGAATCTGCCGTTCCACGTGGACTTCGATCCACAGTTGCCGGCGGTGTTCAGCACCGACTCGAAGCGCCTGCAGCAGATCATCAAGAACCTGCTCTCGAACGCCTTCAAGTTCACGTCCCGTGGTCATGTGGGCATGAGCGTGAAAGTGGTTTCGCAGGGGTGGAACTACGATCATCCCGTGCTGAACCGCGTGCCCACCGTGATTGCGCTGGAGATCAGCGACACGGGCATCGGTATCGCGCCGGAAAAGCAGAAGTTGATCTTTGAGGCCTTCCAGCAAGCCGACGCCGGCACATCCCGCAAATACGGTGGCACCGGCTTGGGTCTCGCCATCTCCCGCGAACTGGCCTCGTTGCTCGGTGGCGAAATCCGTCTCGCGAGCACTCCGGGGCAGGGAAGCAGCTTCACCCTCTACCTCCCCCTCAATTACGCCGGCCCCACGCATTCGCGCGGTGGCGTTACGACTGCGGTGGAGGATCCGGCAGCGCCGATTGTATCATCTCGTCCCGCCTCGCTGTTGCCGGCTCTCCCGGCGGCGCATGAAGAGTATATCTCGGACGATCGGGATACTGCTGGCGATGGCATGCCTGTCCTTTTGATTGTCGAAGACGATCCGCACTACGCACGGGTGTTACTCGGGTTGGCGCGGGACAAGGGATTCAAAGGCATTGTCGCCTTGCGCGGGCACCAGGCGATGGTCCTGGCGCGGCGCTACCGTCCTACCGCCATCACGCTCGATGTCTTCCTGCCTGACATGCTCGGCTGGACGGTATTGAACAACCTGAAGCTGGATCCTTCCACGCGGCACATCCCGGTGCAGATCATTTCGATCGAAGAAGAGAGGCAGCACGGTCTATCGCACGGGGCCTTCGCCTACATGGTGAAGCCTGCCACGACCGACGAACTGAAGGTCGCGCTCGAGCGCATCAAGAACTTCTCGGTCCCGCGCCTCAAACGCCTGCTCGTCGTGGAGGACAATGCGATCGAAAGTGAAAGCATCATCGAATTGCTGAAACACGACGATGTGGAGATCACTACCGCAGATACTGGCGAAAAGGCGCTCACGCTCATGCTCGATCGTCCGTTCGACTGCTGCGTGCTCGACCTGCGGTTGCCCGATATGACCGGTTTTGAATTGCTCGAGAAGATTCAGTCCGACGAAAACCTGCGGCACGTGCCGATCGTGGTGTTCACCGGAAAGGAACTTTCGAGCGAGGAAGAGAAGGAACTCAAGACGGTCGCCAAGAGCATCGTCTTGAAAGACGTGCAGTCGCCGGAACGCCTGCTGGATGAAACGGCTTTGTTCCTGCATCGCGTCATCACGGATTTGCCGGAATCCAAGCAAAAGATGATCGAGCGGCTGCATAACTCGAATGAGTCGCTGAAAGGACGAAAGGTGCTGGTCGTCGATGACGACGCCCGCAACATCTTTGCCCTGTCGATTCTCCTGGAGAACCGCGAAATGGAGGTGATCAGCGCGACCAACGGTCGCCAGGCAATCGAAACAATCAGGTCAACTCCTGATCTCGCCGTAGTCCTGATGGATATTATGATGCCGGAAATGGACGGTTACCAGACAATGCGAGAAATCAGGAACATTCCCGAGTTTCGAACGCTTCCAATCGTGGCGCTTACCGCAAAGGCCATGAAAGGAGACCGCGAAAAGTGTCTTGAAGCCGGGGCCAGCGATTACATTGCAAAGCCGGTAAATACCGATGAATTGCTATCGCTCTTGCGTGTTTGGCTGCATCGTTGACGCGGAATGGGGTTCATTGCTCCAAGTAATGCGCGCGCAAATTGCGATCCATGTCAGGCACTGAAACCAATGCTCTCGAAAGACGCCGAATGACTCCGAAGGAAGCGCCAGTATCCATCCTGTTGGTGGACGATGACGCGAACAACCTTCTGGCGCTCGAGAGCATCCTTGAGGCGCCGGATCATCGATTGGTGAAGGTTCAGACCGCCGACGATGCGCTGCTTGCCCTGATGCAGGACGACTACGCGGCAATCGTTCTGGATGTGCAAATGCCGGATCTCAGCGGCATCGAGCTTGCCCGCCTGATCAAGCAGCGAAGGAAAACGCAGCACATTCCGCTCATCTTCCTCACGGCGCATTATCGCGACAACGAGCACGCCGTGCTGGGCTATGATGTGGGGGCCGTCGATTACCTCACGAAGCCGGTGCATCCTGCCGTGTTGCGCTCGAAGGTGAGCGTCTTTATCGACTTGTTCCGCAAAACGCGCGCATTGGCGGAGATCAATCGCAGCCTGGAGGCGGAGGTCATCGAGCGCAAAACGGCGGAGAGCCATTTGCGCGTCGTCATCGAGGCGGCGCCGAGCGCGATGCTCGTGTTTACGCGGGAGGGCAATGTGGTGCTCGTGAACACCGGCGCGGAAGCTCTCTTTGGACTCAGCCGGGATGAATTGCTTGCGCACAATATCCAGGATCTCGTTGCTCCCGACGCGCTGCCCCCTTTGTCGAGCGCGCCTGCTTCCGAATCCGCAACGGCGCTGATTTCCACAGAGGCGCGGAAGGGTACCGTGCATCGCAAGGATGGCCGTGAAGTGCCTGTCGAGATCAGCTGCACGCCCATTCAATCCGCAGAGGGAAATATGCTGGCGTCGATCATCGACATTACCGAGCGGCAGCGGGCGGAAGAGGCATTGCGAAATGCCAATGCCGTGCTCGAGGCGAAGAATGTCGCTTTGCAGCGCCAAGCCGAAGAGCGTTTGCGGCGCATTCGCGCGGAAGCTGCGCAAGCCGAGGCCGAGGCGGCCAATGCGGCGAAAGACCGATTCCTGGCCATGCTCTCGCACGAATTGCGAACACCGCTTTCGCCGGTGCTGCATTCGCTCGCGCTCATCGACGAAGCGCCGGACTGCCCTGCAGGCATTCGCGAAGCGTTGCAGATCATTCGGCGGAATGTGCAACTCGAGGCACGGTTGATCGACGACTTGCTGGACCTCGCGCGCATCAGGAACAGCAAGCTTCAGCTCCAATTCCAACTCGTCGACGCGCACGAATTGCTTCGTCGCGCGCTGGAGATCTGCAAGCCACAGGTCGAGGCGCGTGGAATCCAGTTGGAAACCCGGTTGGATGCAAAGGAAACCGTGCTGAGCGCGGATCCGGCGCGCCTGCAGCAGATCTTTTGGAACCTAATCTCGAACTCGGTGAAGTTCACTCCTCGAAACGGTCTGATCAAGATCGTCACGGCGAACGAGAACGGTAGCCTCCGAGTGGAAGTGAGCGATACCGGCGCCGGTATCGAGCCGGGCAAGCTGGTGAGCATTTTCGACGCGTTCGAACAGGCGCCGCAGAGGGCATCCGCGGGGCTCGGGCTGGGACTCGCAATCTGCAAGGCTTTGGCCGAATTCCACCAGGGCAAGATCTCCGCTTACAGCGCGGGACCTGGTCATGGTTCCACCTTTACGGTGATTCTCCCGGTCGTGGAGGCCGCGGTTCCGCAGAAAGATGCGGAGAAGCTCACCAACGCGAAGGTGGAGGCGCTGCCGCTTCGTTTGCTCGTGGTCGAGGACCATATCGACACGGCGAATACTCTGCTGCGATTGCTGACGCGCTACGGGTACAAAGTGCAGTCCGCCGATTGCGTGGCGACCGCGCTCGAGGTCGCGCGCGAGCATCCATTCGACGTGATCGTCACCGACATCGGATTGCCGGATGGGAATGGGGTCGAATTGTTCCAGCAAATAAGAGCGGAGCACCATGACACTCCGTTGCGCGGCATTGCGTTGAGCGGGTTTGGCACCGAAGAAGACGTCGCGCGGAGCAAAGCCGCCGGATTTGACGATCACCTCACCAAGCCCGTCGATTTCAGCCAACTGCACCAGCGTCTCGCCGAGATCGGGCACGACATGGCAGCCGCGCGCAACTGAGCTGAACTGGCGAGCGGGAGCGGGTGTTTCTTACCCGATCACTTCTTTGATCACCGTGCCGCTCACATCCGTGAGCCGGAAATCGCGGCCGGCATAGCGATAAGTAAGCTTCTCGTGGTCGAGCCCAAGCATTGCGAGCACGGTGGCGTGCCAGTCGTGCATTTGCACTTTCCCGGTAACCGCCTCGTAGCCGTATTCGTCGGTTTCGCCGTAAGAGACGCCGCCGCGCGCGCCGCCGCCAGCCATCCATAGCGTGAAGCCTTTGTTGTTGTGATCGCGGCCGTCGCCGCCTTGCGCGTGCGGAGTGCGGCCAAACTCGCCGCTCCAAATGACGAGCGTGTCTTTGAGGAGCCCGCGCTGCTTGAGATCGGCGAGCAAGCCTGCGACAGGAACATCGACGGCGCGAGCATTGTTCTCCAGTGCGCTGGTGAGGTTGAAGTGCTGGTCCCAATCGCCGTGGCAGACTTCGACGAAGCGCACACCGGCTTCGACCATTTTGCGGGCGAGGAGACATTTGCGCCCCATGTCTTCCGTCGCGCCATTTCCAATGCCGTAGAGCTTCTTCGTAGCTTCGCTTTCCTTGGTGATGTCCATCACGGCGGGCATTTGCGTTTGCATTTTGAACGCCAATTCGAAGCTCTCGATAATGCCCTCGACTTCCGGGTTGTAGCGATCGCGTTTGAGTGACTCTCGGTTCAGCGACTGGATGAAGTCGAGTTCCGCCCGTTGCGCTTGAGGGCTGAGCGTCGTTTCGAGGTTGCGCACGACCGCATCGGCGATCTTGCGGTTGTCGGAGCCGATCTTCGTCGCCTGGTAGATGGCCGGGAGAAATGCACTGCCGTAGTTTTGCGCGCCGCCGAAGCCGGCTGGCGGGCTAATGGTCACGAAGCCGGGGAGGTTCTCGTTCGTCGTCCCAAGGCCGTAGAGGGTCCATGCGCCCAGTGAAGGTCGAACGAATTGCGAGTTGCCCGTGTGCAGATGGACCATCGCCTGCGGGTGGGCGGGCATGTTCGTCTGCATCGAACGGATGAGGCAGAGTTCGTCCGCGTGCTGAGCTACCGAAGGGAAGAGATCGGAGATCCAAAGGCCGCTCTTTCCGCGCTGCTGAAACCTCCACTTCGGCGCCATGAGCTTCGTCCCTGGGCGTTTGCCGGGCTTGTCGGCATCGGCGATCAGCTTGGGCTTGTAGTCGAAGGTGTCGACATGCGAGGGCCCGCCGCGCATGCAGAGGAAGATGACACGCTTGGCCCGAGCGGCGAAGTGGGGCAATTTCGGCGCAAGCGGCGGCTGTGGCGCGGCAATGGCGCGCTGCGCGGCCAGCCCGGAGAACGCGAGCCAGCCAAAGCCACAGGCTAGTTGCGAGAGGACATCACGCCGGGTGAGCAGAGGCGTGATCTGGCCGCAGGAATTCGAGTGCATGGCTGGTCTGGTGAGACGCGCGGCACGGCGCTGGCGTTACAGGGGAAGGAAACCACGCCGAGCGCGGCGTGCACGGCAATCTTCTTCCCAGTGTGCGCAGCGTTGGGATCCGCCCAGCAATCCCCCCAACGCAGGTCTGGAGGCCTACGCCACCCAAGGCGTGCTTGCGAAATCTGTCGCCGTGTCCGCTGTGGTTACGTTCGCATGATTCTCACTTCTTTCCGATGGCGAAGAGCTCGCGCATCGTTGCGACGTAGAGTGTCCCGTTCGCTGCGACCGGTGAGGCGCTGATGGGGGAGCCGAACTCCGCGGTGTGCAGCAGCTCTTTCTCGCGTTTTGCGGCGAAGACGTAGAAGTCGCCCTTGCGTGTGCCGATGTAGACTTTGCCATCTGCGACCAGGGGACTGGCCCAAAAGTCACCTTTGGTCTCGTGAGTCCACAGTTGCTTGCCGGTGGCTGCGTCCACGCAGTGAACCACTCGCGCAGTATCTGAGATAAATACCATGTCATGGTAGACGGTGGGTGAAGACATCACGTGTTTGTTGAGCGGGTAGGACCAACGTTCCGTGCCGTCGCTCGCGTTCACGCACTTCAGCCATGCGCCGAGTTTGCCCCACCAAAGGTCGCCGCCGCCTGCGACGTAAACGTTGCCGTTCGCGAAAACGGGGAGCCCGAAGATGTTGCTCGGCCCGATCTTGGTGTTGCGATTGAACCGATGCACCTCCTCCTTCGGTGAGTCTGGATCGAGATCATATCGCCACACTACTTTGAGTTCCTCGGGTTTCTCGGGGTTGCCTGAGAGTGGTTCAAAGGCGCGGACGACTCCATCGCCACCCGCGAAGAAGATGAGCTCGCGGTCACCAACTTTGGCCATCGAAGGCGGCGACCACGTGCAGTGGAAAATCTTCGGAGCGATCCGCTCGCCGTCGCGCGCGAGAAGACGCCCCGTCTTTTTATCGAGGACGACGAGGCTGGCGGCCTCCGGAGTGCGGATCTTGATGTGCGAGTTGTCCACACCGGTGCCGGTATTGAGGTAGAGATGATCGCCGTGGATGAGCACCGAGCTGTGCGCGCCATCGTGCGGCCAGATGCCGGCGACTTCTCGGAGATCGGTCCGCCAGATGATATCGCCATCGGGTGTGGTGGTGGGAATCGGCTCGTCCGATGCCGGTGTTTGATGGCGGGCTTCGTCGAGAAACGGTCCGTCGTTCCCATTCGCCAGTCCTTCCACGTCGAGGCAAAGCACTTCGGCTCGATTGCTCACGAGGTAGAGACGATTGCCTTCCACCGTCGCCGGCGAAGAGATCCCCGTGCCTGGCCAGTCGAAGAAACGGTCTTCATCGAGCTTCGGGACGACGAGTTGCCACTGGAACGCGCCAGTCTTTTCATCGAAGCACATGAAGACGCCGCGATCGCCATTGTGCCGAGTGTCGCGAGGATTGCCGTTGTTGGTGCCGATGAAGATGCGTCCGCCGGAGATCACCGGTGTGCTGTGACTTTCCGTGCCGAGGTTGGCGCGCCAGCGGATGTTCGTGCCGGACTTTAGATCAAACGTTGCGGGCAGATTCGTCTCTTCCGACGTTTGGTTGCGGGACCATGCTTCGCCCCATTGGGCGCGGTCCTCCGCGGTCGAGAGTCCATTCCAGGCGAATAGCGTGGCGGTGATGAGCAGAAGCGTGGACCGTCGGCGGGTGGCGTGCATGGAGTGGCGGGCTTGTAATCTCAGATTGGCAGAGATGGAACACCGATGAGGCACGCGTGTTTGGTAAATGTTTCTCCGGCCCCATTTTGAACTTTCTCGCTTCCTCCCGCGTCCTCCTGCCTATCCTTCTCTGGAATGGATCAGCAGACATCCCGCGCCGCGCGTCGCACAGGCCTCATCTTCGGAGGGATCTTCCTCGGGGGAATTGCCGTGGCCGCAGTGTGGCTCGTTCCCGAGGCGCTCCGGATTCGGCGCGCGCGCGATCAGCGAATGGTGGAACAGCGCGCGGGCGCGGAAATGGCCTTGGTGCGGAGCAGCGCCGGTTTTCGCGGATTCACGATGGGCGCGAACGATGGCGCGGAGGATGAGAAGCCGCTCCACGACGTGAAGCTAAGCGATTTTTGGATGGATCGCACCGAGGTCACGAATGAGCAATTCGAGCGCTTTGTGACGGCTACCGGATACGTCACCACCGCGGAGAAGCCGCCCACCGGGGCTTTCGTGGAGGCTCTTGCGCCCGCCGAGCAATTGCCGGGTTCCTGGTGTTTTCAGCCGCAGCCTGATGCGAAAGCAGAGCAACCGCGGACGTGGATGAAGTGGGTGCCGGGCGCGAACTGGAGACAGCCCAAGGGCCTCGGCTCTTCCATCGGCGGCGCCCAGCGCAATCCCGTCGTGCATGTGAGCCACGAAGACGCCGTTGCGTACGCGAAGTGGGCGAACAAACGCTTGCCCACCGAGGCCGAGTGGGAGTTTGCGGCTCGCGGCGGGCTGGAACGCGTCCCGTATCCCTGGGGGATGGATGCGGCGCCGGGCGGACGCCAACCGGCGAATGTCTGGCAGGGGGCATTTCCGCTAAAAGATGAAGCACTCGATGGATTCTCCGGACTGGCTCCCGTAGGAAGCTTCGCGGCCAATGGCTACGAGTTGCAGGACATGGCAGGCAATGTCGCGGAGTGGTGCAGCGACTGGTACGCGCACGATTACTACGGGCAACTGCGGCCAAATCCGGATCGCGCCGCGCATCGCAACCCAGAAGGACCGGAAGTGAGCACCGATCCGGCAGAGCCGGGCGTCTCGAAGCGCGTGCTTCGCGGAGGCTCATGGATCAGCGCAGGTGGCGAACATCGCGTCGCGGCGCGTGGCAAAGCGGCGCCTTCATTCACGGCGCAGTGGATCGGCTTCCGTTGCGTGAAGGCGGCGCAGTAGCCCGCTATTCGCCCGCCAGAAGTGTCCACCGCGTGATCGTCACAGGACCCGTCAGCCAGGCGTTATCACTCACCTTCGCCTTCACGCGAATGACTCGCCCCGCCAGCGGGTCTGCCTCGATCCATGTTTCATCTCCCACGTAGGCGAGAATATGCGCGCCGCTGCTGGTCACTGCCAGGTCTCCCGGCTTCAACGGCCGATGATCCAGCGCATTGATGCTCTCCGCTTTCGTGACCCCTTGGGTGAGCCCACTGTCCGGTTTGCCGAGCGCAGCAGCCGTGCAATCATTCCACCAAAGACGGACCGCCGCTCGCGCCAGCGTCGGGTGAAACTCGCGAAGGCCGCGCAGCATCATGGAATCGATCAAGCCGCGTCGAATGAGTCCGGAACAATCGATTCCGCGGCGGTTCTCGCCGCCCCAATAATACCGCGAGCCTTCGTATCGGCCGAGACCGGTGACGTAGTCTGAGCGCAGCGTCTCTTGCGGTGGTAATGGCCGATCCGGCAGCATGAAAAAGACTCCGACCGCGGCGGTCAGCACCAGCAGGACGATACGGGCGACAGGTCGGCGCCAAACGAGGCCGATGCCACCGAACCAAACCACAACAGCAAGGATGACCGCGGTAATGCGTGTGAGCCGAGTGCTGACTGGAAGGATTGCAACGGCAATCAGCAAAAGGAGTGCGCAGAGCCAGAGCAGCCAGAGTCGGCGGAGAAACATGGGAGAGCGTGACTGCTATCAGTCACCGAGCGTGCAAGTCACATGACAATGTTGGGAATCGCCCCTTAGGAGACGGTGAAAGGCAGGACTGATCGCAACCCGGGACCTATCCGTGAGTTTGTGTGCGGGGGATTTGGTTTGGTTGTGATGGGCGGTGAGGCCCGTTGGTTTG
>CBHXZU010000094.1:0-12314 GCA_966125105.1 uncultured Prosthecobacter sp. | reverse complement strand
CACGGATTGATGCACTTGCGGAACACGCGCGAGGGATTCCGGGGCCGATTTGGCAGGTGCTATGAAAACTCCCATTTTGCTCGCTGCCGCCATTTTGGCGGTGGCCCCGGTGTACAGCGAAGAAGGCCTGAAGGATCAGACAAAGCCGCAAGTCTCGACCTCCGACGGCACGTTCCTCACTGAGGCGTGGCGCCGGGGCCAAACCGAGGTTCGGATCAGCGAACTAGCGACGCGACAGGCGGGAAGCCCGGCGGTGAAGCAACTCGGCGACCGGATGATGGCCGAGCATTCGCGGATCAACGAGGAGATCAAGGCCATCGCCAAGCAGAAGTCCCTCAATGTTTGGGGGGATCCGGACAATATCAAAATCAGCGAGCTCCGGCAGCTCTCGGGCGACGCGTTTGATCGCGCGTACCTCGCCGAATTGGTGCGGCTCCATGAAAAATCGGTCGCGGACCTGGATGAAGCCCTGAAGGCGTCGTCTGATCCCGACGTGAAGGCGTTTGCCTCGAAAAACTCGGCAATTCTGAAGTCGCACCTTGCCGCGATAAAGAAGCTCCACACGGGCGAGGCGGTTGCGCCGACGAAGAGCTCGACCGGACTTTAAAGGTTGGGCGTCCGAGAGTTCCCGCAGGGGCGATTCCTAGGGCAATATGAGCGAACCCATCTCGATTGCCTCATTCGACCACTTGCCTCCGGCTCAAACCCTCGTGCGTGAACTCACCAACCGCGGCTTCGACGCCGGTCTCCTCAACGAGACTGCCGACCAGGCCCTGCGGTTCTTTACCGCCGTTCCGCGGGCGCAGTTCAAGGTAACCGTTCCGCCAGATTCCATGGTCGCGGCGCTGGAGGCTTTTGCTTCCTTGAAACCGCTGCCGGAAGAGCAGGCGGCCGAGTGCCCATTGCGCCAGGTCATACGCTGCCCCGATTGCGGCGGGACCCGTGTTGAATTCCCGCAATTCTCCCGGAAGACCATCGTCGGCGCCTTCCCTGCCATGGCCGCTGCCGTGGGCATGGTGGAGCCGCAGTTCTTCTGCGAGGCCTGCCATTACACATGGGCTCCCCAGCCGACGGATGCACCGCCGGTAGGGGACGCGATTGCGTAGAAACTGGCGATCCTTCCAAGCGGCGAGCCAGCGGCCAAACGGTTGGTTTAGTTACGTGGCGTAAATTCTGGGAAGCGGTCGCTGACCGTTGCCGACGCGCAACTTCAATTCATCTTCGCGCGGGCGGTGTGCGAACGAGCGAGACGGGCAAATCTCCTGGACTGGCTTTGTCGACCTCTTCGGTAACCGCGCGACACCAAACGACGCCGGTGAAAGCACGCTTGCGCCGTAGCACGGCTCGCGAGAGCGGTCCAGGCGCGCCATTCCCGGCGGGGAGGAATTACAGGGGCCCATGCCGTTCCGAGGGCGGTAGCATTTCATCTCACTGCGATGCCAAACGTCGGTCGTGCTACGGCCGGGCTTCGCACACAGTCTTGAGTTCTCCCAGCACGCCGGCTGGAGTAGCGCGCCGCCGAGTCGGAATGTGAGGAAATAGGTCGCGTCGTCGATCTCCCAATCGGACAGGTTCCGTCGGCGGAAAGCCGGTCTTCGGAGCACGCGGAGAGGGCGGAACGTGGGCGGCATCGATTTTAGTGAATGGGGCGCTGGACCGCTCTCGCGAGCCGTGCCACGGCGCACGCGTGCTTGCCGCGATGCTTTTGAAAGATTGCTCCGTCGGTGTTCCGGAGGTGAGGGGGAAGAAGGATGGAAGCGATGTTTGGAGCCACACAAACCGTCGCGCAGGAAAAGGAGAGCGCAGGAGCGGCCGGGCTGAACTGGAATGGATCAATTTCCTACGCTTACTTCGCCGCGCCCGACTTCAGCTTCGCCAGGATGAATCCGAAGAGGTCGGGATACTTCATCTTCCCGTAGTCGTTGTTGTAATTGATCTCGTGCTCGATGCCCACGGTCTTGAGTTTTTCAGCGATGCCGGCGCCGAAGTTCCCGGAGTGCGGCGGGTCTTTGTATTCCTGCCCGAGCTTGGGAGGATTATCGTAAAAGAGCAGCACTGGCGGGTCGTCGGCGGTGGCCAGGGCATACGGCGAATACTCATTGATCCATCGAAGGAGCGATTCTCGCTTCGCCACGAAGTCCTGCATGCTCGGCAAGCCGAACGCGTGGTTTCCGTATTGGTTGTTTGGGATCCAAGCCTGCATCTGTTGCGGATCCAGCGTGGTCTGCGGGACAAAAGCCATCACGCAGGTCAGGCGCGTCGACTCCCGCGAGATTGGATCGCTGCTCTTCGCATCGGCCATGTCGGGATGAAAGGCTAGGTAGAGCGAGGTGAAACCGCCTGCAGAACCGCCGCAGCCGGCGATGCGCGTCTTGTCGATTTTCCATTCCGCTGCTTTCGAGCGCGTGAATTGGAGCGCGCGCGCTGCGTCATCGAGGCAGGCTTTCACCGGCGGATTGATCCCCTCCTTTTGCGCATCGGGGATGAAGCGATAATTGATCGAGACGACCGAGATCCCGTTCTCAAGACACTTCGCGAGGAAATCCGGGTTGGCCTTATCGCCGGTCATCCACCCGCCGCCGTGGACGAAGAACAGCGCCGGAGTGGGTGCGTCAGCCTTTGCTTGGTAGAAGTCGAGCACCTGCCGCTCGTGCTTTCCGTAAGGCACATTTGCGAGCGTGGGTCTCGGGGCGTTCGGTGCCTGCGCATAGCCCAAGGAACCGCCACACGTGAGAGCTGCGAGGAATGTGAAGGCCGCGCGTGTCGAGGTGAACGACATAGAGGCGCCGTCCTAACAGAGTGCGCCGGTGAATTGCCAGTTCCGCGGATTAGAGATTCAGAGGGTTTCTCCAGCGACAACGATCAAGGTACTACGAGGCGCAGGCGGATCGCGCCGGTCCCGGTCGGCGAATCTTCGATTGCCACGTCGTGATAGTAGGTCACGTATTCAAACTCGCCATCAGGCACCGGCGTTCCGGCGAGCCTGGCATGTTGCGCTGCATCGGGGGTAGAGAGGCCGGCCACGGATGATGCTGCTTCGGGCACGAACATCGCGCCGAGTCGCCGCGAGCGAACGCGGGCGGTGAGCGTGAGATAGTTTTTGGATCCGCTCAATCCGAGCGAAGCGGCGCTGCGGACCTGCGTTACTGGACCGACGCCACTGTTTCCAGCGAGCGGGTCCAGGCCGAAGAGGTATTCCCAAGCGTTACTGAAATCGTCGCCGTCTGGATTTGACAGCGCGCCGCTTTGCCCGGCTGGTAACGGATATCCGCCCGTCCATGCGGAGAACGAGGAATCCGATACCGCCACAGCGGCGGGCGGAGTAGTGAGCGCGCTGACTTCCGCCGCGGAAAGCGCGCGGTTGTAGATGCGGAAATCATCGATCGCCCCGTTGAAGAACGGATCCGCGGCGAACTGGGATTTGCCGAGGTAGTGCAATGTCGGCGCGATCATCGCGGGCGTGATCGTGATCGATCCCGTCGCAACGGCGACGCCATTCAAGTAAAGGGTTCCCGTCGTCCCGCTGAGCGTCACGGCGATGCTCGCCCAATCCCCGGCGTTGAGTGCAGTGGTGTTGAGTTGCAGTTCGCTTCCGCCATTCTTGATCGCGAAACGCAGGTTCCCGCCGGGGGTCGCAGGGCAGAGGAAGAAGTAATTATTCGTCCCCTGGCCGAAGTCGAAGATGCGCTGCCACGCGTTGCCGCCATCCCAGCGAATGCGTGTGGCGATGGTGAAATCGGTCACGCCATTGAAGGAGCCGGCGGCAAGCTGCGCGAAGTCATCCGTGCCATCGAAGCCAAGCGCGCCATCGAAATAACCGCCCTCATATGCAGGCGATCCGGTCGTTGTCGCCGCAGCACCGCCGAGCGCATTCGCCGTGTTCCCATCGAATTGATAATGCGCGATGAGCCCCGTCGGCGAAGGAACGGTGATGTTCAGTGTCGCATCATCCGCGAGCAGCGTCTCATCCGTGACGCGCGCGACGAATCGATTCACGCCGGCATCATTCACCGCGGGCACGCCGGAGATGCGGCCATCCGGCGAAACCGTGAGCCACTCGGGTCCGCTCACTTTCGAATACGTCAGCGTGGCGCCTGCATCGGGATCAGTCGCTGTCCCCGCGATTGTTTGTTCGTAGATCTTTCCAGCAGGCGCGACAGGCTTCGCGATCGGATCGACGGTGAAATCGGGCGCGCGTTTCGTGGCGTTGGCGAGCGAGCCAATCTGCGCGGCCGAAAGCACCTGGTTGAAGATGAGGAACTCATCGATGCGCCCGCTGAACAACGGGTCGGCAAACTGGCTTTTCCCGATGTAGTTGGATTCGCGCAGAAAATCCGTCGGCTTGATGGTGATCGTCTGCGTGTCGACCATCGCGCCATTTACGTAGAGGCGCCCCACGTTTGCCCCGAGCGTCACCGCCACGTGCACCCATTGGCCGGTCGGCAGGCTTGGGGTGTTGAGCTGTTGTTCGGCTCCGCCGTTCTTGATTCCGAAGCGAATCGTGGTCGAGGCCGACCTCGGCGAAAGATACATGTATTCGGTCTGGCTGCTGCCGAAGTCGAAGAGCCGTTGCCAGCTCGCCGTCGAGTCGCGCCAAAACCACGCCGCGATCGTGATCTCATCGCTGCCCGCAGTTCCGCTGGGGAGCGAGACGTAGGCGTTCGTGCCGTTGAGATAGATCGCGGAAGCGTTGATGCCCGTGCCATACGTCGGTGAGCCACCGGGCACGCCGTTGAGACCGCCCGCAGCGGCATTCGCATTTCCATCGAAGGCATACCTGGCGACCAATCCAGGCGGATCAATCACATTGATTTGCAGCGTGGCTGTGTCGACCGCGCCATTCGCGTCCGTCACGCGCGCGAAGATTTTGTTCGGACCGCGATCCGCCACCGATGGCACTCCGCTCAGTGTGCCATTGGCTGCCACGGCGAGCCAACCGGGTCCGCCGAGCTTCGAGAACACGCGCATTCCGGCACCGCCGGTGACGTTCGTCGCGATCGATCCGTTGAACGGTTTCAGCGCGGTCGCGGTGAATGCCAGCGTGTTTGCGGTGAAGGTTGGCGGCGCAGCGCTGTAGATCGTGGCGATCTGCGCGTCAGACAGGGCATTTGGATAGAAGCGCAGATCGTCGAGTTGGCCGTTGAACAGCGGATCGGCAAACTGGCTTTTGCCGATGTAATTGACCGCGTTCCGACATCGACGGGGTTGTAGGACATGCTCGCGTTGGTCGCCACGAGGGCGCCGTTCACGAAGAGCTTGCCGGTGTTTCCGCTGAGCGTGACGGCCACGTGCGTCCACGCGCCCGTGGCGAGCGCGCCGGTTTCGATCATCTGCTCACCGCTGCCGGTGTTGATGGTGAAGCGCAGTGTGCTCGATCCGCTCTTCGGCGTGAGGAAGAGGTAGTGACTGGTGTCATCACCGAGATCGAAAATGCGCTGCCAGTTGCTTCCGCCATTCCATTTGATCCAGCCGGAAAAGGTGAAATCCGTGCTGTCGCCGACGTCGGTGGGAAGCTGCAGGTAATCGGTGGAACCATCGAGCGAGATGGCCTGGCCATATTTCCCCGCGATGAATGCGGGCGCGCCGATAGCCATGGCATCGTGTCCGTTTGCGGCCGAGTCGCGAAGGTCACCGTTGAAGGCAAACCTTGCCTCAGTGGAGAGCCCGGACTCGGGCAGGACTTGTTGATAGGCCATTGGCGCCACGTGGTCGCGATACATCGCGCCCATCGGCGTGAATCCGCCTGCGTTGTAGTAGACCTGCCGCACTTCCTCCACGGAGCTGTAGAGCGCGTAACGCTCGATCCATGGCGTGCTGTCCATCATGTTGATCATGGCCTCGATCACGTTCTTGTTCTGATCGAAGGTCGGGTCGGCATCGCCGGTCCAGTTGGCGCCGTTGTTGAACTCCGTCACCCAGATCGGCCGTTGCACGACGTCGTGGATGCTCTTGAGGTAATTGTAGAGCGCGGTGGCGGCGCCCTGGGGGTTGTTATTGTTTGAGTATGAGCGGTAGTAGTGCACTGGGACGTAGTCCACGCGATGGCCGGCCGTATCCGCTTGGTTCACGAAATCGACGATCCAGGAGTAGCCGCCATCCGTGACCGCCGGCGCGCCCACGCGGAGACCCGTTCCCAGGAGTTCAGGCCAGCGAGCCACAGCATCGGACACGGAACCTTGCGGGCTCAGGTTCTTATAAGCGTCTTCGACGGGATTGTTTGGCTCGTTGAAACCGAGCAGGTGATTCACGCCCAGCCACTCCCAGTCCTGGTTGAGTCCCGGCCAGTAGGGCTGCTGCTTGATGGCGACGTATTCCCAATCGCGGCTCGGGCTCCCTAGGGAGATGTTCCAATTGTAGTGCCACTTCGCGTTCAGCGCGACGGGATCGATGTCGCAGGAGCCCTTCTTGGTCACCCAGCGCCATGGAAAAACGCGAACGAACCGCACCTTGTTATCGAGCGAGGACGGAAGCACGCTGACTTCGAGATCTCCATCGGAAGCGACGTAGTTCTTACTGACGCCCGTCCCATTTTCATTCTGCGCGATGGTGGCGGTGTAGCCGCGCTTGAGTTTGAACGAGCTGATCGCGGAGGAGAGGGGGGCGAGGTTCGCGACTCCGTAGGCCGTGTAGCATTCCAGCGGCTTTGCTTTGCCCGTGAAGAACTTCCCGTCGTAAACGGTCATTGGCATGAACGACGTGCCCTGCGGAATGACCATCGCGCCCTGACCGTATTCCACGACGCGGCAATTCGTATTCACCACGGCCGTGGCGCCGTTTACACGCACGCGGCTGAGGAATGTGGAGACCACCGTGGAGGGGAGGATGTTCGACATGAGCATCCACGAATCGGGGGAGGTGAGATTGACCGTGCATCCGGTGATCGGATCGCCACTGCCGGTAATTCGCAGCTCCGCTTTGCCCGTGAGCGTGACAGCCGTATTCGTCAGCGTCGCGTACGTTTGGACGTCGTTGACGATATTCACCGTCTGGGCCCGCGCCAGCAGTGGCGAACCCAAGACAAGCGCAAAAAGAAGACGGGCTAAGGAACGAAGGACGATCGGCATGGAGAGACAGGGCGGCGCGCAGGCACGGATGCCCCATGCCGAATTTCGCCCAGCTTTGAGCAAAGCGGAATGAGATCCTGCGTCGCATCGCTTGAGACTTTGCGAACACCGGAAAGGTCCTGGACTGCCTACCGCCGCTCGGAAAGCAGCACCGCCAGGCGGGTTGCAGCGAAAAGGCTGCCGGGGTCCGCGTCGCCGCGCCAGGCGATGTCCAGCGCCGTGCCGTGGTCGACACTTGTGCGGATGATCGGAAGGCCGAGCGTGGTATTCACGGCTTTGTCGAAGGCGAGAGCCTTGACGGGAATATGGCCCTGATCGTGATACATGCAGACAAAGGCGTCAGTGTTTTTCCGCTTCCACGGGAGAAATGCGGTGTCGCCCGGAATTGGCCCCTCGACTTCGATGCCTTTCGCCCGCGCCTGCTCGATCGCCGGGATGATGATGCGCTCCTCTTCTCGATCGCCGAACAGTCCGTGTTCACCGGCGTGCGGATTCAGTCCGCAGACGGCAATCTTCGCCGGACGCTTCCGGATCAATTCCAAGGCTTCAGCGCTGAGCTCGATGACATCGAGGATGCGCTGCGTGGTGAGCGCATCGGCCACCTCGCGCAGGCCGATGTGCACGGTGACGAACGTGCAGGTAATCTCCTCCGAATACTGCATCATGCACGAGCGGGAAGCATCGGTGCGCGTAGCGAAAATTTCAGTGTGCCCGGGGAAATGATGGCCGGCCATGTGCATGGCCTCTTTGTTGAGCGGAGCTGTGGTGACGGCTGCGACTTCACCGGCGAGCGCGGCGTCAATCGCGTGGTTCACATACGCAAATGCCGCTTCGCCGGTGGCCGCCTTGATTTCGCCCGGCGTGAAGTCCCGCATCGTTACCTTGCCGAGGTTCAGCACGCGCGGCGACGTGATTTCCCGCGCCGACCGCCGCCAATCTTCCAGCGAGATCACCGGTGTGTTGAACGGAAGCCCCGTTCGGTTCGCGACTGCTTCCAGCACCTCCGCATCTCCGAAGATGATCGGCGCGCAGAGTGACGTAATCTCCGTGGACGCCAACAACCGGAGACAAAGTTCCGGCCCGACACCGGCTGGGTCGCCCATCGTTACTGCAATGCGCTTCATTCCGCAGGCGCCAAGAACGCGCAGAGTTTCTCGAGGTTGTCGCAGAATACTTCGCTGGAGATGTAGGTGTCGCCTTGCTTGAACTTCGGCTGACCGACGAGCGATTCCCCCGCGTAGGTGCTGATCCAACGTCCTTCCGCATCGAGCGATTTCGCGATGGATCGCGCGTGATCTTCTGAAACTGGCTTCACGGCATCAGGATCACGGAACTTGCCCGCCTTTTGCGACTCCAATTGCTTGGCGATCGATTCCATTTTCGCATCTGTCTTCCAGCCATAGTGTGTCGGCGCGTTGGCGCTGTCGTAGGTGAGTGCGTAATCCTTCGTCATGAAGAGCGGCTTGTTCGTCTTCAGTTCATAGTAGCGGGCGAGTTTGCCTTCAGGCAGGACCGATCGTTGCAGATACGCCAGCGCGCGAGGGATCGGTTCGAGATACTTTGCGTCGCCTGTCACGCGATGAATCGTAAGGAGAGTTTTCAGCGCTCCCTGCGTTTCACGGCCCGCTACCGCCGGCGGCTCAAACTTGCGCGCCCACACGGGACGCATCTGGTGATCATATTGCTGCGCCCAACCGGGCTGCGGCTCGGGCATCTGCGCGAGCAGCAGGAAATCGCCAAGTTTCGCGAGCGCGGTCTTGAAGCGCGCGTCTTTGTAAATCGTATACGCGTCTTCGAGCGTGGCCGTGAGGTGCAGCGTCAGATCATCGTTCAGCGTGGGAAGGTCCCAGTAATTCTTGATCCGATTCTCCGCGCGCCAGTCGTAGTCGGGGAATTGCGCTTTCATGACGGGATGCTCTGCCACTGGTCCGTTCCAGACCTGGGGGAACGCCCCGCTCGGAAACTGCGCTTTCAACAATGCCGCGCGGCCAAACTCGGTCGCTTCGTGGATTTCCGCATCGCGAAAGCCGAGGGCCGCATCGACGCGCATGAGCAAGCGCAAGGCATGCTGGGTGATGCCGTCATCGAGGGTCGAGTAATTCCGGGGGCCGCCCGGCATCTTCCGATACTTTGCCGCGTTTTTACCGCTCGCCGCGAAGTCGATGGAGTTTGTCCAGCCGCCCGATTCGAGTTGTCCTTGCACGAGCGCGCGGGCGGCATCGGTTGCCGCATCGAGATAGAAACGGTCTTTCGTTGCCTCATATGCTCGGAGGAAAGCGAGGCCCACCGCAGGTGTGCCTGGGCGTTGGACCCAGACTTGTTCCTTCGTCGCTGCGCCTTCACCCCAGCGTCGGCTCAGGTCGGGGAGGTAGTAGTAAACGTAGCCGCCGTGGCTCGCGACCTTGCCGCGGAAAAACTCGGACGCTTTGCGTATCGTGCTCGCGACTTCTTCTTTCAACTCAGCTGCCCGGCCTTCCGCGGCCGCCCGCGAGATGACGCGCGCGAAAAGCCAGGGGCTCGCAAGTATGATGATGGCTACGAACGGAAGACGAAGCAGCGGGAAGAGCTTCATGCGCGCATGTAGACAGGCCCGTCTGGGTCATTCAAGAAGCTGGCCGTGGCGTGAAGAATCGCTCCATTCTCGCATGCGAACCGAAGGGGCGCGGGCTTCGCCGCCCTGCGACGAAACCGGACCTGCACCGTGGTTTTATTCGGTGCCGTGTTAGCCACCGTTGCTGAAGGGAGCCGTTCCGCGTCAGGCGGCGAGGACACCGCTTCTCCGGTTCGCGCGCGAGTTGAGCGCGGTTCTCGCGAGGCTGGACGGTGCAGTAGCGCATCTTCTTCGCCATCCCGCTTCTCAAGCACGCGTCACGCATGGTAGGAAATCTCGAAATGACCCCTGCTGACCGTTATGCTTCCCTTCGCCAAAGCACCCTCGTTCGTGAAGGTGGCAAGTTGCTCGATGCCCGCCATTGGTCCGAGCACGAGCTGCAGGCGCACTGGTTTGCCGGAGGATTCGGGCGCGACTTCGAAACGACTGACGGCCGACGCGCCCATGTGGTGCAGTTTGGCGTGTGGAATCACGAGGCAGGTCCCGACTTCCGCGAGGCGGCGGTGAGCTTCGATGGCGGAGCTCCCGTGCGGGGCTGCATCGAACTCGATCCCGATGCCCGCGATTGGGAGCGCCATGGTCACGCGACCAATCAGGAATATGACCACGTGATCCTGCACGTTTACCTCCAGCACGGCGAAGCGGAGTCGTTCACGCGGACTTCAAAACATCACCACGTCCCACAGGTGCTACTCGATTCCCGCGTGCTCGATGAGCCGCCGACTCCACAACCCGAAGCGAAACCGGGTCGATGCCTGGCGCCTTTGCGGATGCTGCCGGAAGAGAAGGTGCGCGAGGTGTTGTTTGCGGCAGCCCAGTATCGATTGCGCCGGAAATCCGCTGCGCTGGCGCGCATGGAGGAACTCCATGGTCCTGACGAAGCGCTGTTCCAGGCGCTCGCCGCGACGCTCGGATACAAATCGAACAAGCTGCCCTTCACGCTGCTCGCGCAACGCCTGCCATTGAAATTGCTGCGAGCCGCGAAGGACGATGCCCCCGCCTTGCTCTTTGGCGTGGCGGGATTCCTCGACCAGCGCGACCTCGGGGCTTTCGATTCAGAGACGCGCAGCTATCTGCGCGAGTTGTGGGAGCGCTGGTGGCCGCGCCGTGGAGAATTCGAACGGCTCGTCGTCCCGCGCGCGCTGTGGAGCCTGGGTGGTCAGCGCCCGATGAATCATCCGCAACGGCGCCTCGCGGCCTTGGCGCAACTGGTCCGCCTTTGGCCGCGTGTGCGAGGGCTTCGCGCGGCTTGCGAGCCGGTTCCCGTGGCCGACTTCTGCGCGGAGCTGAGCGATCCATACTGGGATCACCACTACACCGTGACCTCGAAGGCTTCGGCGAAGCGCATGGCGCTCATCGGTGAAACGCGAGTGACGGATATGCTCGCGAACGTCTTCTTCCCGATGGCAATCGCGACCACGCCCGAGCGTTGGAACTGTTTTCGCGACATGCGGGCGCCGCTTAGCAATCGGCGCGTGGAGATTGCCGCCCTGCGCTTGTTCGGCGAAAGTCCGCTCGGTGCGGCGCTGCTCAAGAATGCGGCGATGCAGCAGGGCTTGCTGCAGGTCTACGAGGATTTCTGCCAGCGCGATGCGACGGACTGCGAACAATGCGCTTTCCCGGCGCAGTTGGCGAAATGGTGATCGGTGCAGCGGCGCGGACGCGCTACTTCGTAATCACCATCTTCAGCAGCACCGGCAGATCACGGAAGTCCGGAATCACCGCGTCTGCGCCTGCGGCGAGCAACGTTTCACGCTTCCACGCGTCGAGCTCTCCTGGACGCTCCTCATCGCTGGCCACGGCCACGGCGAGGCCGCCGACCGCCTTGGTTTCCGAGAGCTCCACGGGTCCATCGCCGAAGGCAAGGATTGAGGTGCCCTCGATTTCGTTGTCACGAATGATGTCCGCGATCACGCCGCGCTTTGAGAACTCGGTGTCGTGCGTGTCCGCGGGTCCGAAAATACGTCCGTCGAAATAGCGCGCGATGCCGAGCAATGCGGCCTCGTCGCGCAACTGCGCCTGCGGCGTGCCGCTCGCGAGCGTGATGGGAATGCCGAGCTTGTGCACGGCCGCGAGCATCTCGCGCACCCCGGGAATCAGCAACGTGTGCGGCGCGCGATCGCCCACGCGGATCTGCTGCAGGCGGTCGTGAACCATGTCCGCGAGGCGCTGCTGGAAAACCGCCTGGTAATCCTGCGCCGTCGCCGGCGTGCCTCCACGCTCGCGCACCATTTCCACTAGGCGTCCCATTTGGTGGATGCTCGGTCGCCCGTTGAGCTCCATCAGCTTCTCCCAGGCATTTGCCCGGCGCGCAGCATCGTTTTCCTCCGCCGTGAGCGGTAGGTGCTCGAGATAGATATCGAGCATCAGGTGCGCCCATCCGGTGCGGCTGAGCGCCGTCGTGCCGTCCCAATCCATCAACACATGACGAATGGGGCGGGCGCGAAAGCTGTCAGTGAATTCGATGGCGCTCACGAGCGGAAGATAAAGTAGACCGCGCCGCAGATGCACAACGCGGCCCACAGGTAGTCGAGCTTCAACGGTTGCCGCAGAAAGTAAACGGAGAAGGGGACAAACACGGAGAGCGTGATCACCTCCTGGAGGATCTTCAGCTTCGACGCATCAACGCCGCTCAAGTG